>JAGVLX010000029.1 GCA_020054065.1 Parachlamydiales bacterium
AAGATCAACGAGAACGAGTGCTTTAGTCATGCGTGGGCCGTGGATTTTATTTTGTTGCGAATTTGACGAATCAGGTTAACTTTAAGGTCGTATAAGGAACGTTCCATCCCGACAACATACAGATGCGGGTTTAAAAACCGTTTGATCCCTTCATGGAACTGCGCCAAATTTTCTAGGGTTTGAGCGCGGATCTTTTCTAAGGGCGGCAATTCGTAAACAAGCTCTCCTTGCCGAAAGACGGGAACCAACAAATCGGTGTACGACCAATCCTCTTCTACCATTTTTTCACGGGTGGGATCGAACGGATCGGTAATCACCGCTTCATGCATCAGGTCGGCATGGATATCATAAATCATGTCGGCCACATTCCCTTCTTCATTGCGATAACGGCGTACTTGCAGCACACCCGGATTCGAGATCTTGACCATCTGCTCCGATAGTTTGATCTTGTAATTCCAAGGTCCGTCTTGATCCCGAATCGCCGACAGCTTGTAGACGCCATCTAACGCCGGCTGATCTTTGGATGTCACTAAATTCGTGCCGACTCCCCACACCTGGATTTGGGCATGCTGCCGTTTTAATTCGCGGATCACATTTTCGTCTAATTCATTGCTGGCCAAAATCATCGCATCCTTAAAGCCTGCCGAATCCAACAACTTGCGCGCTTGGATGCTTAAATACGCCAAATCGCCCGAATCGAGCCGGATCCCGATCATTTTTTTGCCCCGGGATTTTAACCACTTCCCGATTTCGATCGCTTTGTAGACAGCTTCCAATGTGTTGTAGGTGTCGATCAAAAAAATCGAGGAATCGGGATAAGTTTCGGCAAACGCTTTGAACGATTCTAACTCATCATCAAACGCCATGACCCAGCTATGGGAATGGGTGCCCCGGACGGGGATGCCATATAGTTTTCCGGCGAGCACGTTGGAGGTGGCGTCGCATCCGCCAATATAAGCAGCCCGGCTGGCGGTCAATACTCCATCGATTCCTTGCGCGCGCCGCAGTCCGAATTCCAGCACGGGATCTTTATCGGCAGCAATGCGTACCCGCGCGGCCTTCGTGGCAATCAACGTGGGGAAATTGATCAAGTTTAACAAAGGGCTCTCCAACATCTGGCACGCAATCAACGGCCCTTGAACCCGTACCAATGGTTCATGCGGAAAAACGATGGTTCCCTCCGGAACAGCATCAATGTCGCACGACAAGGACAAAGCGGCCAGATAGGTTAAAAAATCGTCCGGAAACAACCGCTCGCCCGCATTTCCCTTCAACGTCGCCAAATAATCTAAGTCGCTGCGTTCGAACCGATAGTTCTGGATAAACCCGACTAAATTCTCCAAGCCGGCCGCCACCGTAAACCCGCCATTGAATGGCTGACGACGGAAGGTTAAATGAAAGACAGCCTCTTTTTTATCCATCCCCCTTTTCCAATACCCATACGCCATGGTCAATTGATATAGGTCGGTCAAAAGGGTCAGGGATTGACTATAGAGTTGGGTGAGGCTTTTCTGCTGCATGGAATTCTACTCGTTATTAAGCTTGAATACATTATAACCAAACTCGGGTTTCCTCCTAAGCTTCAATTGTTTTGCCTGGGAACAATGATCTTAATTAACTGGATTTCAAATAGATGAAATTATATTCTGACTCTTTCAAAACGGTGAGGTTGTCCATGGTTAAGCTGCTAAGTTGCCTATTTTTGGTAGGAATCTGCTTATTTTCCGGCGTAGAATTGACAGCGGTCCCTCTTTTCTTAAAAGACAAGCTTCACAAAGCCAATCCGGGAGATTTCATTGTCACCGCCCGCAATAAAAACTTTACCCTTTGGCATGTGTATGACCGGACCCCTGAAGAGTTGTTGATTGAAGAGATCACCGTCCCCGCCAAAAATATCTCCCTAAACGACCAGTCATGGCGCGATTGGGTTGGCAATGGCGCATACGGCAATACCGCATGGATCGTTTATACGATCAATCTCAACAATGGCAGCATCCAGAATATTTATAGCTACACCCATCAATCCTGGATGACTTTGGCGCAAGGAGAAAACTTGTTATCCATCTTGTTGAACTTGCCGTTTCAACTCGTTCCGGAACGGGAACGGCGCAAAATCGGATCGCGCCATCACGTCCGCACCCTCTGGCAGCCGCCTTTAATTGTCGATGGGCAGATTATTCCGGGTGCTCCTTTTGATTCATGGCGCACTGTGTGGCCAAAAGATGGAAGCGACCTCTCCGGCAAAACCATCGAGATGTATCTGCCGCAAGATGATTCCATCTATCCCGCCTATCTGCCCTATTGGCTAGAAGTGAGCGGCATGGTGGGCAAAGCCAAAGTGCGCATCGTCGATTCAGGGAAAAACTTGAGTTCACCCCGAAAACCGCCGCTGATCGGAAAAAGTCAAAACGACAGAAACGACCTAAAAGACCAAAAGGACCTAAACGACCAAAAAAGTTGACGAACGAAATGCCATCTTTTGGTCCTTTATGTCTTTTTGGTCCTTTTGGTCGCTGGATCGTAAAATAATGCAAAAAAAATCACCCGCATTTCAAATCCGGTAGTTATCAACATTGGTTTTGTCGACTGGAAATGTGTCACTTATCACTTGTCAATGTTTTTTGCTCAATGGGAATAGATTTTTCATAAGTGATTTATAATCAAATCAATATACTTATTTCCCCAGGGAAGAAAAGACGAAATTCACGAACGTTCACCCACACGCAGTGTAGAGGGGTTCCTCCGCAAATCTCGTGCTTATCAACAAGTTATCCACAATATTCGTCGTTTTTTGAATAAAAATCGCTTATTTATGGCGTACAAAAGGCGTAAATTTTAAGGCTTTTTGGGTTAACCATTGCTTTTCCCCGGATGATGGGCTAAACTGCCCTCCACAACCAAGAGAAAACTCATGTTCAGAAAAAACCTCTCCATCCGCAAAGCACGATCCCTTCTACAGACAAGCTACAACTGGTATAAGAAAGAACGGCACACGCTAGATCCCAGCCTCAGAATGCAGCTAGAAAACACCATGCAGCTTTTGGATCAAGCCATTCAAAACAATGACAAAAACAGCGCCGACCAATATGCCAAAAGTTTGGAACTATTTAACTCCAACCATATCAAACGGTCGTTCTTTGCTAGTTTGGCTGAAATCTTTTTTGCCTTAGTGATTGCCCTAGTGATTGCCACCGTGATCCGGATGATGTGGTTTGAACCGTACGAGATCCCCACCGGATCGATGCGCCCCACGTTTAAAGAACAAGATCACCTGATCGTTTCTAAAACAACCTTCGGACTGAACATTCCGTTGTTGACCGATCATTTTTATTTCGATCCGAACTTAGTACAACGCACCGGAACACTAATTTTTTCTGGCGACAAACTCCCGATCCCCGACAATGATACGAAATATTTCTGGTTATTTCCTTCCGTGAAACGGTACGTCAAACGGTTGATGGGGAAACCGGGCGACACCATCTATTTCTATGGTGGGCAAATTTATGCCATTGATGAAAACGACCAGGAATTACATGAATACTTAGAGAGCCCATGGCTCAAAAAGTTGGAGTATCTTCCGTTCAGCACCTTTGAAGGACAAATCGAGCCTGCCTTTGCTCCCGATCGCGTGACGCTGTCGCAGCTCATCTTCCGCCACTTCAACATGCCGGTGGGGCGATTACTCTTAAACAAAAACACCCTGCAAGGGGAGATCTTAGTCGGCGATCACTGGATTCAAGATACTCCGACCGCGCAGGAAAAAACTCATGACACACTCGAAACATACACCGACTTCTGGGGGATGCGTAATTTCGGGATGGCGCGTCTGCTCACCCTGGAACAAGTGAAGAATTTTACCGATATCGATACCGATACGTTGGAGAAAGGAGTTCTCTACCTGGAAATTCGCCACAATCCCGGATTGAGCTATCCCGGTCCAAAAATTTTGACCAGTCCCTACAACCGTCCATTCCTCTATTTGACGCCATACGTATCGGTCATTCCGTTAACAGAGGAACACCTGGATGCGATCATGGACAACATGTATACCGCGCGTTTCGTCGTCAACCGCAACTACGCCACACGCTATAGCGCTAACGGTTCCTTTATTGGGCCGCGCAGTCCGGAGTTTGCCGGCATTCCAGATGGAACGTACGAATTTTATGAGGGGAAAGGATACAAGATCGATTGGGGTGGCATCGCGTTTGAACTCCCAAAGAATCATCCGCTCTACCGTCGCGATCCCTCCAACATCCAAAAGCTCTATAATATGGGGATTGAATTTTCGACCGATTATGCTCCGCATTCCAGCAACCAAGGCGCGTTTCCTTTCCGCTATGCGTATTTCCGGGATGGGGACTTGTATCTGCTGGGAGCTCCCATCTTGAAAAAAGAGGATCCGGTTTTAAAGAGTTTTGCCGAAAAAGAACTGAAAAAACAGCACGATGCCCCCAAAGACAAACCCTATGTCGCGTTTCAAGATTATGGAGCGCCAGTCACCAAAGAAGGAAAATACGATATTCCGTTCTTAAAAACCTTTGGATTGAAAATCCCCCCGAAGCACTATTTGGTTTTAGGTGACAACCATGCGATGAGCGCCGACAGCCGTTACTTTGGTTTTGTGCCGGAACAAAATTTGCAGGGCACGCCTAGTTGGATTGTTTGGCCGCCTGGAAACCGCTGGGGAGTGCCGCATCAACCACCGTATCCGTGGCTCACTGTCCCACACATCATCTTGTGGGTTGTTCTTGGAACCGGATTGTTAGGCTGGATTGTCTATACGCAAATCCATCGTCGCAAACCGATTTATCATAAGCTGCCCTAACAAAACAGGACCAGGACATGCACGACTCACACGACATACAGGACATTATTTTTGACGTATAAGTCCAGTTTGTCCTGTTTCTTTTTCAAAAACCAAGGTTTTGGTACCATCATGCCAAATGGAGCAACCCCTATGATTTTACTTGTCGTTGGTGCCGGCTATGTCGGGCTTGTCACCGGAACCTGCCTAGCCGAAATGGGCCACCAAGTCATCTGCCTCGATATCGATGAACGCAAAGTTGAACAGCTCAAGAATGGCATCATCCCCATCTACGAACCCGGCCTTGAAGAGATGGTCAAACGGAACCTCAAAGCCAAACGCCTCTCCTTCACCACCAACTACGCCGCTAGCGTTCAAGCCGCCCTCGTCTGTTTTTTGGCGGTCGAAACACCAGAAACTCCAGAAGGCGGCGCCAACCTCCACTGCATCAAAACAGCCGCTGCCTCGATTGCCGAACACATGAATGGCTATAAAGTGATCGTTAACAAATCGACTGTTCCGGTAGGGACAGCAAAAGAAGTCAAAACCATTGTCAAAGAGATCTTAAAAAAACGGAATGCCCCCTACGACTTCGATGTGATCTCCAACCCCGAATTCCTCAAAGAAGGCGCTGCCGTCAACGACTTCATGAAACCCGAACGGGTGATTATCGGAGCCGACAACACCGAGGCCGCGGCAATCATGAAAGAGATCTACTCTCCCTTCATGCTCACCTACGAACGGCTGATCATCACCGACATCGCTTCCGCCGAAATGATCAAATACGCCGCCAATGCAATGTTAGCCACCCGTATTTCGTTCATGAATGAACTCTCCCGCATTTGCGAAGAGAACGGCGCCGACATCAATGAAGTGCGCAAAGGGATCGGTTCGGACAAACGGATTGGGATCAACTTTCTTTATCCCGGAGTGGGATATGGCGGATCGTGCCTGCCTAAAGATATTAAAGCCTTGCGCGCCCAAAGCCGTGTACTGGGAGTCGACACGCCGCTCCTCGATGCGGTCGACTTGGTCAATCACACCCAGATCATCCACTTCTTTACTAAGATCTCTACCTACTACCAAGAAAAAGGGCTGCGCGACAAAACCTTCGCCATCTGGGGACTCGCGTTCAAACCCGATACTGACGACATGCGCGCCGCCCCCTCGATCACCATCATTCAAGAACTCCTCAATCAAGGCGCTAAACTGCGGCTTTACGATCCCGTGGCGATGGATGCGGCCCGCAAAGTGCTTTTACCCCACGATCATTTAGCCTGGTGTCATAACGAATACGAAGCTGCCGCTCAGTCTGATGGGATCATCTTGCTGACCGAATGGAAGCAATTCCGGTTCCTTGACTTCGCCGCTATCCTCAAATCGATGAAGGGCAACGCGTTCTTTGATGGACGGAATCAATACAATCCGCATCAAATGAAGGTAAAAGGTTTTGATTACCTTAGCGTCGGACGCACGCCGGTCTACTCTCATCAAGATTTGCCGGAGGATCTCATTCAACGGTATAAAGAATCAGAAATTTAGTATGGATTTGCACGCTTACCTTGAATCACGCCGCCAACTCATCGAGTCCAAACTGACGGAACTCGTCCCCGACCACCCCTCCCCCTATCACAAATTGTTTGAAGCGGCGCGCTATTCCTTGTTAGGCGGCGGAAAACGGATCCGTCCCTTGCTCACCCTTGCTACTGCCGAAGCGTTTAATACTCCGGTCGAGCATGCGCTGGTTCCGGCTTGCACGTTGGAGCTTATCCATACTTATTCATTAATTCACGATGATCTGCCTTGCATGGACAACGATGACTTCCGGCGCGGCAAGCCAAGCCTTCACAAAGCCTATAATGAGGGACACGCCGTTTTAACCGGCGATTACCTGCTCACTCATGCATTTGAAATTTTATCCGGCGCACCGCACCTCACGGCCGAACAAAAACTCAAGCTCGTCCACTCCCTAGCACGGGCATCCGGAGGACACGGCATGATCGCGGGTCAGGTGATCGATATTGAAAGTGTCGGCCGCAAATTGGATTTAGATGCGTTAAAGCAGATGCATCTCAAAAAAACTGGCGCACTCATCACCGCCGCCTTTGAATTTGGCGGAATCATCGCTAACGTCAAAGAACCCACTTTAGCCCTACTGACCCAATCGGGACAAAAGATGGGGCTGGCGTTTCAGATTGTGGACGATCTCTTAGATGCTGAGAACGGAGAGGATGAAGGAAAGCCCACCTATCCTGGATTAATGGGGGTGCAACCGGCCAAGGAAGCCGCGTGCTCCTTATTGAGGGATGTGCAAAAATCGATGCAAACCCTTCAGAATCAAGATAATTATTTAACCGCATTGCTGGATACCCTGGTGAATCGCACACATTAGAGGTGATTGCAGAAGTTCGGAAAACGACGGATTTTTGATAGATTTTGAGTTTTATTGAATTTTGGAGATCGAAGCCAACCACTTGTTGGTTAGTGAGATCGAAAAATTCAATAAAACTTCAAAAGGTGCAAAAAGCCGTTTTTTCTAACTTCTGCAGTTACCTCTTTAGATCTTGCACACTTTAGCCGGTTAGCATAACATCACTAGAAAGCATAACCCCCCATGATTGATGAAAAATACCCCCCTTCTCACTTTACCTTTAGAGTCACCCCATTCGATCAAAATCAAGCACATCCCTGTCAAACGCGTATTTGATGTGCTGTTTAGCAGCGGGGTTCTCATCTTGGGTGCGCCGATTTTTCTTTTAGTCGCTTTATTGATCCTCTGCACCTCCCGCGGCAAAGTGGTGTTTTCCCATGAACGGATTGGGCGAGGGGGAAAACCATTCCGCTGCTATAAATTCCGGACGATGTATGCGGACTCCGAAATACGTTTGAAAGAGATCTTGGAGAACGATCCCCAGGCCAAAAAAGAATGGGAAACCCGTTTCAAACTTCAAAACGATCCGCGGGTTACTCCCGTCGGCAAATTCTTACGCAAAACTTCTTTAGATGAACTCCCCCAATTTTGGAATGTCCTCAAGGGCGACCTCAGCATCGTCGGACCGCGGCCGGTAGTGATGAAGGAAGTGCACACCTACTTGGGACCAAAAGCACACAAGATTTTATCTATTCGTCCCGGCATCACTGGATTGTGGCAAGTGTCGGGCCGCAGCGATACGAGCTATGAAACCCGCGTTCACCTTGATGAGCAATATGTAGAAAAACGCTCTTTCATGCTCGACTTACGGTTGATTGCTAAAACCATCCCAGCGATGATCTCATCCCGTGGCGCGTATTAATTTCTCCCTCTCATCCAACCAACGTCTCCTCATCGCGTTTTGCGCTGCACTCCTCTATCTCATTCTTCTGCCTCAATTCTTTTCAGCCCTTAAACTGTTTTACTTCACCCCTTTCTTGATTGCCCTGTTCTATAAAAAAACTCTCAACACGGCCCTTTGGGCAGCCGCCCTATGCGGATTCATCATGGACTTGCTGAGTTCCACTTCCCATTTAGGAATCGTCAGCCTAAATTATGTCCTGACGACTTTGGTCCTCTATCCTCAAAAAAGACACTTTTTTGCCGATAGCTTTTCAACCCTCCCCATTATGACGTTCTTATTCTCCATTCTCTCCACCCTCCTGCAAGTGATCCTCTTGTTTCTACTCGACACCCCCCTGCACCTCTCCTTCCTGTGGTTTGAAAAAGATCTCATCGTTTATCCATTAGCCGATGCGTTGTATGCGTTGGTGGGGTTTACCTTGTTGCCCATCATGCCCCGCCGTGTCGAGCGGGAATATTTTTTTAGGTAATCCATGGATCATAAACGCTCCATTCCACTCGCCGAACAATTCCGGCCGCAACACCTTTCTGAAATTTTAGGACAACCTCATTTGGTCGGGCCGGAGGGATTCATCACCCGCGTTATCGCCAGCGGAAAGCCCTTATCGATCATCCTCTGGGGACCGCCTGGATCGGGCAAAACATCGCTAGCCAAATTGTACGCCAAAGCGTTCGATATGCGGTTCATTTCGATGAGCGCGGTCTTCAGCGGCGTCGCCGATTTAAAAAAGATCGTTAAAGAGGCCGAAGAAACGCCGCTATTCGGCAGCGGCACAGTCCTGTTTGTGGATGAAATCCACCGCTTCAACAAATCGCAACAAGATGCGTTTTTACCTTACTTGGAGCGCGGCACTTTTGTCCTCATCGGCGCCACCACTGAAAACCCGTCATTTTATCTGAATAATGCGCTGCTGTCCCGCGTACGTGTAGTGACCTTACTTCCGCTTGATCACGAAGCGCTCGAACAACTCCTCCATGCTTATGAAAAAAAACAGGGTAAAGTCTTATTAAATTCTGAAGCACGCACGAAATTATTCGAAATCGCGCAGGGGGATGGCCGCTATTTAATGAACATGCTCGAAAATTTGGAGGCGGCCAACTTAAAGCACGAGATCGGCCCCGATGAATTGTTGAACCTCATGCAAAAACGTGCCGCCTCGTACGATCGGCAAGGCGATTACCACTATAATCTGATTTCGGCCTTGCATAAATCGGTGCGCGGCTCAGATCCTGATGCCGCCCTCTATTGGTTCACGCGAATGTTAGAAGGGGGCGAAGATCCGCTCTTTTTAGCCCGGCGTCTGATCCGAATGGCCTCCGAAGATATCGGGCTGGCCGACCCGCAAGCTCTCCCACTTGCCATCGCTGCCCGCGATGCGTACGAAATGCTGGGGACGCCTGAAGGGGAACTTGCCCTTGCCGAAGTGGTTGTCTATTTAGCGCTGGCTCCCAAAAGCAACGCTCTCTATACCGCCTATGGAGCAGCCCGCACCGCTGCGTCTAAAACCACTCAACATAGTCCACCCAAAATTATTCTTAACGCCCCAACCAAACTCATGAAAGAGCTTGATTATGGGAAGGGGTACGCCTATGACCATGATGAAGAGGATGCGTTTTCAGGTCAAAACTATTTTCCCGATGGCATGGAGCGGATGGAGTTTTATCATCCCGTGGAACGGGGCTATGAGCGGGAAATGCAAAAGCGAATCGACTATTTCAAAAAACTTCGCCAAAAGAAAAAGTAGGAACAGGACATCCAGGACAAATTTTAATTTCACATTACAAACATGTCAGTTACCTTTTGCCCTGTCCAATAATTAAATAAAATTGACTTTTAATTAAAAATTAATTATATTTTCTCTTTATTTTATTATAAATAATTATGAGTTTAAAAAATTTTTATCATCATTACATCTGTTCAACGCACCGTATTGCCGATTGGAACCGTCGTTGCGATCACTATCTAATCGATAAATCCCGGCAAATCATCCACCAACACCCCCGCCTTCGATTGGGCGTTGCCGGATCGTTGATCCTCATCAAGACCGGAACACGCATCCTCACCCAAATAGCGACTCCAGTTGAAAAATTGGCCATTGCCTGCCATCACGTATTTCAAGCTGTCATCACCGATCGTGTCCAGTTTCTCGAACACACTAAAAAAGCCGGTATTTATTTACTCGCAGTCGGCGGATCGATCTTGATGATTCCTGTTTCCCCGATCCTTGGGATCAAAGATGGAATTCAAGCCTATCAAATCGCCCTTCAGCCTAAAACACAAAGTCCGTCTACTGATCCAACACAGGGATCTGGGGATGGCGGGGATAACGACATTCCACCCGGCCCTGATGGAAAACCCAAACCAAAACCCATCACACACAGTCAATTGCCGCCAGATCTGCAAAAATATGTTTTCACATTTTTCAGCAATCCGGAAAAAAAGAACCCCCATCTTGTTGTAAAGAACTGGCATACGCAATGTATCGTAAGCACCATTGCGCACGAAAATGACCTCATGGACCGTTTCTTAAACTTTCTAACTAAAAATCTTAAACTCCATGGATACCATGAGCTCGCTGTTTATATTGCCACGTTATTACTCACCCACAATCTTAAAGCATCAGAAACGCTTGACAGCCTACAAAAGAAATTAACCGAAGTCCGGACCCTCGTCGTCGAAAAATTGTGCACCCTAGATGATGCAGAATTAACCATTTTAAAATTATTAAAGCCTGCCAGAATGCCGCAATTCTTTGAAAAAATCTTTGAATTGGTTTCCATCAAAAAGCGTTACGATGCCCTTGTCGCAGCAACAAGTGCAAATTTAGGGCTTGATCCGGGCATTCTTCCCTTAGCCCAAGAAGCATTTAATCTTGGCTTGCTCGAACTGGCGGCGCAGATTGCCGATAGCAGCGTCCATCGGGATCCCCAATTCTGTACTCAACTCGTTGCCGGAGGAGATATCCCACGCGCCATTCGTCTTGCAAGGTTTTTATCGGGTTATGATGAAGGAGATCGATTAAGATTGGTATTAATCGATCAGTTGTTAGCCCAACATAACGTCGCTTTGGCCATGAAACTCGCTAAAGAAGTAGATGTCTATATGACTCGACTTAGACGACAGGAAGCGCATGTAAAAATCACAGAATATCTCGTCAGGAATGGCAGAGGGTTAGAGGCCATGGCAATGATCCCTAAAGATTTGCATAGTTATTTACATAATCAATGCCAACTTGCTGGAGCTATTTGCTACGCGGTTTCTCAAGGAATGAACACCATTGAAGAGATCGATGCATTTTTCAAAGACCCCATCTTTAAAAAAATCAACGTTCAAACAAGCATTCAGACATCCTTTATTCAAAGAGCAGTCGCTAACAACAACTACAAGCTTGCCTTTGAAATGTATCAGCACATTGATAGAGCCCAGTTGAATCAAATCAATGGATACCTTGCCACCATCATTCAGTGTGCGGTGACGCAAAATGATCCCGAATGGGCATATGTGCTTGTCGATTGCTTTGTAGATGACCGGGAAGATCATAGGGATAAATCGCTGTGCCTCATTGTAACAGCATTCATTGCTGCACGAAAAATCGATCAGGCAAAACAAGCCGCTGCAAAAATCACTAAGCTGCGTTATCAAACCCAAGCTTTAAGCGAAATTGCGACAGTTGAGTCAGCGGGGCATTTTTATTGAATGAATATAACTAAATCATTAAACCTTAATATTTACAGGTGATGTATGCTACAAAACATATTAAATCCAACAACTTATCTTTATAATAAAGGCTGCCAACATAAGGTTGATGAATTATTTGGTGTAATAACCCTCGAAGGCACAAACCGTGCTTATCTCATCGCGCTGATTCCGGCCGGAATTATCGAGATTACTGCTAAGACAATTTGTTCCGTGTTTTGTTCGGTAATTTCTACCCTCACATTTAACAAATGTTTTAAAGACCATCAACCATCCAAGGTTCGCCCTCTTATTGATAAGGTTGTGCGTTCAACAGCTTATGTATTGATCAACCCGGAAATCGTCTTTCAAGCTGTACAGTACACTAAGGTGAAATATGGTCACGGCACCGACAAAATAAAAATTAAACAAAGACGTCTATTGAAGACACTCTTCTCCACTTATTTTTCTAGTAAGATGAAAGTCTATCGTGCTTCAGGAAAACTCCAAGCCGGAAAGATCTATACACGAATGGAACGCTCGATTAAATGGGCGCAACGCACCTTATTCACCCGAGCATGGAGTGTTGCTGGTTCTATTTCAGCCGGCGGTGAAGCATGGGTAAGAGGAACCGTTTACGGAACGAAATTGACATTGTCTTATCTCAGACTGCGTTCTTATGAAAAGAAGACGAAGATGAACGATTTGACCAAATTTGCCCTCGCTGTAGAAATGTCTGCCGCACTGGCCATCAATGTCCTGTGGAATAAGAAAAACTATAGCCTTGTATCTGACGGTTTAAAGGTATAATTAAAGACTATTTGGAGTGCGGTAACTTGTTAGCGCTTTGTTTAGCGGGACTTGTCACGCGTACGGAATAACATCGTCTTGTAATACGCGCGACAAGTCGCGCTATTGAAAGCGGCAACAAGTTGCCGCACTCCAAATTCATTTTCCAGCGCGCTGCTGCCGTTGATAGCACTCCCACTCCCGGTCCGCTTTCCACTCTAAGATATTATTAAACATCTCATCGACAAGCGCAGGATCGTTGACATCAAATTGGTTCAGCGTGGTCGTAAACATCTCGTAGATAATATCCCGATAGAGTTTAGACAGGGTGACCGGCTTAGGCGGTGGACCATACGGATTAGGGTTCATCTTGGCAGCGCGCTCTTTCATTAGCGCTTCCACCTTGGTTTGCTTATAGGCTAGGTCGCCTATAATTCCAGACCACTCATTTTTGGGAATTTTAAACTTATCCAACGCCTGCGTCACCAGACTATCAGGAAAAGGTACAGACAACTCGGCAGAACTGCAGATGTCGATATCGGGTTCCGCTGCTTGCAGTCCTAATGAACAAACAAGGACCATGAGACAAGTTAAGTAATTAAATCGCATGGTCCTTCCTCAAATAAATTTAGCCTGGAGCTTGCGGAGATAATTGTCCACACTCTTCAAACCGTTTAAATTTCAGCTCTTGGATCTCATCTAACATCGCTTGGATCTCTTTTTGGTCTGTGATGCCATACTTATTCAGCACGCCGGCAAACGCATTCGTAATGGTATCACGGAAAAATTGCACCATCTCTGCTTTTTGTTCATTGAGGGCAGGATCGTCTGAATTTTGAGCGGCTTCCGGACTATTTTTAAACTTTTCCATCATCGGCTTGACTCTCTCTTCCAACGCTTTGATGATCTGTCCATCGGTCGCCTGCAGATCGTTTGTGATCCCCTCCCACTTATCTTGCGGAACATTATGCTTCTTCAACACTTCAAGAGTAATATCTTTGGGGAAAAATCGGCGGAGTACCTCATCACTGCAATCCACTTCCGGATTGGTGACCTCTGCGAACGCCGGAACAGTACAAAGAGCGGCCGCACAAACTAACCATTTGAATAACTGTTTCTTAAACATCAAAATACTCCTTCATAAGGTTGAAAATTCACTATAGCGATCCTGTAAACTAAAGTACAATTTAAAAGATAAGACCGAATAAACGACATTATAAGGTTCAATAAAAACCACTCTTCCCTATATATTTAAGGATAAATAGATTCAGGAAAAATCGATGTTGATCGACGGAACAGCCATCGCACAAGAAATTCAAGCAGAGATCAAATCGGAGGTCAACCGTTTAACCGGACGGCGTCCCTGCCTTGCAGTGGTGCGAGTGGGAGAAGACCCCGCCTCCAAAATCTACGTTTCGCGCAAAATTAAAGCCTGCGAAGAAGCCGGAATCATTTCCCGCTCTGAACATCATCCCAACACCATCACCGAACATCAGCTTCTTGGCATCGTCCACAAACTCAATCAAGATCACACTGTGGATGGAATCTTAGTGCAGCTGCCTTTGCCGGACTCCATCGATGCGATCAAAATTACTCAAGCGATCGATCCGGCTAAAGACGTTGACGGATTCCATCCGATCAATGTCGGCAAAATGCTCATGGGGTCAACGGATGGATATTTGCCTTGCACGCCGCTCGGCATTAAAACGTTATTAGAACGTTACTCCATCCCCGTCAGCGGAAAACATGTCGTCATTCTTGGACGCAGCAATATTGTTGGCAAGCCGTTAGCCGCGATCTTGATGCAAAATCAGCCAGGTTGCAATGCGACCGTCACAGTGGCCCATAGTAAAACAGAGCGGTTGCGGGAAGTATGTTTAAACGCCGACATCTTGATCGTTGCCATTGGCAAGCCGCAATTCCTCAAGGCCGACATGGTCAAAGAGGGTGCGGTTGTGATCGATGTGGGGATCAATCGCCTTCCTTCCAAAGCGTTAGTCGGCGATGTCGATTTCGAACACGTGCAGCCTAAATGTTCTTACATCACGCCTGTGCCCGGCGGTGTGGGACCGATGACGATTGCCATGTTGCTCAGTAATACCCTCAAAAGCTACCGACAGACACAAAATTCACCACAGAGATACAGAGGCACAGAGAAATAAGAATGTTCTGCTGCGGATTCCGATCATTCTTTTTTCTCTGTGCCTCTGTGTCTCTGTGGTTATTCTTCTTGTGCGGCTGTGAAAAGGCACCTCCCCCGCCCTCCACCACGGCGTTTGCTGCCAACGTCATGACGATTGACTACCACATACAAGTGGGCAAATCCCTTTCGCCAACGGAAATCACAGCGGTCCAACATCTCATCGACAGCACATTCAAAGAAGTAAACGACCTCTACAATATTTTTAATCCTGATTCCGAACTGTCTACTCTAAATCGCCTTCCTGCCAACACTCCTATTCCCCTCTCGCCACAACTGGAACATTTGCTACGGTTGACCGATCACGTCGTCAAAGTCACTCAAGGCAGGTTCGACCCCACCATTAAACCGCTCTATACACTCTGGAAAACGCACCTTGAACAACAAACAATTCCGGATACATTATCCATCGCCACCCTACAACAGGCAGTGGGATGGAATAAAATCCATGTCACCAATGGACAGTTGACCAAGGACC
The DNA here is from genome assembly GCA_020054065.1 of Parachlamydiales bacterium. Taxonomy (GTDB): domain Bacteria; phylum Chlamydiota; class Chlamydiia; order Chlamydiales; family JAEYWL01; genus JAGVLX01. The sequence goes on from JAGVLX010000029.1 coordinate 15,282, forward strand.
ATGATCAAACCAGCATCGACCTGGGCGGAATCGCTAAAGGATACGCGGTAGACTTACTGATCGAACGGTTGAATCACCTGGGATATCCGGATGTCATTGTGGAGTGGGGCGGAGAAATCCGCGCTTCCGGCATCCACCCTGATCAAAGAAGTTGGAACATTTTCATTAGCCGCTTAGGAGATCCAAACCCCGATCATGCGATCGATAAAATTTCCTTAAACAATCAAGCGATTGCCACCAGTGGAGACTATCTCCAGAATTGGAAAATTGGCGAGACCACCTATTTTCATATCATTGATCCGCGCACCGGCCAGCCATTGATTTCAGCCCCCGGCAAAATCACCAGTGCAAGCGTGGTCGCCAACGCCTGCTGGTTTGCCGATGGATTAGCAACTGCAGCGATGCTGTTCAATTCTCCTGAAGAAGCGAAGCAATGGATTGCGGAGGTACAAAAAGAGTATCCTGAAATTGCCTTTTGGCTGGTGACAAGAGATGATTAAGGGGTGACTGGATGGTAAGGCAAGGGCATGGGCAAGGAAATGATGCAAGACATCTTAACTTCTTAACCGATCAAGCTGGATCTGCGCTTGCTCGCGCAAGGTTTTAAATTCTTTACGCCCCTCCGAATGTTTTAAGGCTAACTCTAGCGAGATCGCTGCATTATTCGGATCGTGGATCAATTTATAACAGGCTGCAGAATGGTAGTGCGGCAGCGGATCATTCTTGTCAGTCATCATGGCCATCCCATACGCCATGAGCGCTCCGTGATGCTCTCCACAGAGCTGTTCCGCCATTCCTAATCCCAGCCAATAATGATGGGCAAAGGGATTCAGGGTTGTCAGAAACATAAACGCTTCGGCCGCTTTTTCATACTCCTGTTTCTCAAATAACCGGCGGGCTACAGTATAAAACTTTTCCATCGTTTCATCTGAAAAACCTAAAATTTCTTGGAACGGCGTCTTCTCATCTAGATACTTCTTAATCACCACCGGATCGTTCATGCGCTCCAGCGCTTCCTGCGGGATTTGAAACTCATCTAAATCTTCAATGTTTTCCATAATGGCCTACTGTTGTTTGACAACTGCGTAACCTTGATGAAACAACTCACGGTAATCATTTAACTGGGCTTCCAAAGAAAAATGCACCTTCTGGGCATACGACGCGTACGATTCCACTTTGCTATGATAATAAGCTTTCAACTGCTTCGTGATCCCTTCAATGAACGCTGTGACCGCTTGCCGGTAGATGGCACTCGGCGTCCGGCCAGCTTGTCCTTGCACCGACTCAAACACTAACGCTTTCAATAACGGCAGCACCTGCTCAAGCTTCACCTTAACCCCTTTCTCTTCCAACAAGCGGACAGAATGGGGAAGCATCAACAGCAGCAGCGCGTGCGCCTGAACAATCTGCGCCTGCTCCTTGGTTGCATCGATTCCCTTCAAAGGAAGTTGATCCACATGCGGAGCAATAAATTCATCG
>JAGVLX010000058.1 GCA_020054065.1 Parachlamydiales bacterium
AACAGCATGATGAATATTAGAGTTTGTTAAGATCCGCGTTCAAGACCACGACATCCAGGACACACAGGACATCCACGACAGACAGGACAGTCGACTTTTAAAAAATTTTTTAAGTCCTGTGTGTCGTGGATGTCCTGTTAAAAATATTTTTTATAGAAAAATTATTTTATAACAAAAAAATACACTTAAAATTAATTACTCATTATTAATAAAACTCTTAATTTTTATTGAATTAATCCATAAATAATGGCATGATGTTCCTTAATTATTAAATTTTAACCTTTTATATAGGATTTATTTCCATGGATTACCGGCCTATTTCCAGTTCCACTCACCGCTCGTGGAGCGACTACATCACTAACATTCCAAACATCACCATCAACTACAACTTCGCGCGCCAGTTCGCCGAAGGGTTTTTCTCCGGATACACCGTTTCTCATGCGAACAATATTGCCGCCACTATCAAACAAGGTAAAAACTACAGCATGGCGATCCCAATGCAGCTTCAAGCCGTCGCCTTCACCGTCGGTAACTTTGGCCGCTTCGTTGACGCCACTTCCCTCGCCGGACGCGCGAAACTGGTTCTCAAAGCCGGATCACAACTCGGCTACTTCTTCGTACTGCTTCCTTTTTCCATCGCTGCCGGAATGTACAAATCAGGCGCATTCGAAAGATACGCCGCGGTCCACAACGATATCATCAAAATCATCGACCTCTCCCGCTTCCTCCGCTCAAGACCAAGACCCAAGGCCAATATCCTTACCAGAGCACGGATTACCGTATTCAACAAAGTAGCTGACGGAACCAAATTTCTCAGCGATTTGTTAAAGATCAACGAAACAGAACCCACCCCCGATTCACGCCGCGCAAAAGTCTTAAACTTCCTCGCCGAACACATGGGCGACGCCGCACAAGCCGCCGCCATGGCCATTGCGGTAGGGATGATCCTCGTCGGCTACAAAGTCGCTGGAGTCGTCTCCCTCGTCATGATGGGATTAAGCGCTTTAGACCGCAAAGGCTACTTACCGATGCGCGTCAGCGTATTCTACAACACCAAGCTCAACTCCGTTGCCAACGGCATCGGAATCATTTTAGGAAACCCGGTCGAAAAATTCTTCGCGGTCATCAATACTGTGATCTCTTTGTCCACCGGCGTTCTCAAGCTATTCCGCAACAACCTCGACCGGTTCGTGCTCAGACTGCTGGCTCCACAAGGCATCACCATCCCAACGCTCCACTCCTTACAGCCTACAAAAATTCCTGATCTTACCGAGAGCAGACCAAACCTCTCCATCATGGATGTTCTCAACTTCAATGAAGACCGCTTGCTGGTCAATCCGACCCATGCGAAGTATATTGGAGAATACAACCCAGACATTTCTAAAGCCAAATACGCAGATTTAGTAGATCTGTTCCAAGGGTTAGATTTAAATAACGAGTCCACATTTGCCAACCTCGAACGGCAACTTCTAAACGATTCCGATTGGAAAGACTATGTTCAGAAAAAAGAACTGTGGGAACACGATGTGAAAATTAAGGCGATCGACGCCTCTCATCTCACTCCCGGCCTCACCGTCGCTGAATTAGACAAAGACCGCCGCCAACAATTTGAAGAGGCGGAAGTTATCGCTAAAGCAGAGTTAGAAGCACAGCGTAAAGAATACAAGCCTAGTTCGGGCGTAGCCCGTAAAGCTGCTACAGCAGCCTTTAATACGTGGGACAAAAAAGCCGCCTGGAAAAAATTGGTGATTGACTGGTCGATCCAGCGCATGAAGTTGTTTGTCCAAAACATCTCATTCGGAGACAGCAATGGCGCAGCTTCAAAACGTCCGCAAGGTAGCTTAGAGGGGTATCGCGAGATCCAGAAAGATTGCAAGAAAGTTATCGTCTTTATTCAAGATAAAAAAGCGGCGATCGCAAAATTAGCTGATAAAACTGCTCAGAGAATTGAAGGGTTCATGTTGGAAGACTTCCTGATTCGCTTTGCGATTGACGGCGGCGACCACTGCGTTCAAGGGATTGAGCGGGCGGTACGGGAGAACTTAGCCGAAATTACCCGTAACGGTCAAAGCAGCACCCTTGCAGGAACCATCTACAGTGTTCTCGCCCGTAAGCGCCGAACCTGGTTTGAAGGATTCATGCGTGGAATCATGTCATTTTCTAAGCTATATCCAGGATTTAAAGATTTAATCAGCAATATGGAAGGGGATATCCACTACTATAACGAGTCGGTCCGTGCGTTTGGCGATGGCTTAGGATTGGATATGACTGCTGCCCGCCGCGACAACACGGTTCAAATTGGACCGTTGGCAGAAGCCATTCAGCCCATTATGTACCCGCATTTGCGCTATTCCATGTGGCTGCATGCCTATAAAATTACCGATCGCGACGATCCTTCGGGAATTATCGCGCATGCGAGTGACGTCGCAGCAACCATTAAAACGTTCACTAACACCATCATGGGAAGCGTAGGACATCATAGCTCGATTACCGGGGTTGTGAAACAGATTGCCGCAGCAGTGTTGCTCCCAACCCGCTGGGTAGGTACCACCAAAAAAGTATGGAAATTCGCCATGACAACCTTTGCTAAAGTGCTGCATTGTGCGAACTATGTCCACATTCTCCCTTATTTTGCCGAAGAAATGCGGCCGCATTTCGAGCCGATTATGAAGATTGCCTTTAAGCAAATGCAGCTCTGGTTCAATCCAAGCAACCTGCTGTTGCAGGAAGAAGTCGAGAAAATGGGACGCGAGTTTGAAGAATTTATGAGAAGGGCTCGCGAACCTGACTTTGCCGGGATCTTTAGAAAACATGCCGACCACGCACCCGCTTACAACGATATCGGGATCATCGAAGACGTGATGGAGCTGCTAGGGCCAACGATCACGCCGGACAACGTCATGGAGTGGTGGAATAACTACTTCAGCCGGTTGCTGAAATCAGTCAACCCGCTGTTGGTCGAAGCGTATCAGCTGATCATCAATAAGAAGGATCTGGGAGAAAACAAACCCGATGGGTATGCGGCAAAAATCGCAGAAATTGATGCGCGCTTGCAAGCCATTACCCGCGAGTTGAACAACAATGAGGCGTATAAAGCGCTGCAGCAAAATTTGAATCAAATGTATGCTCGCCAGTTAACTGATCAAATTACCGAACGCGTGGAAAGAAAGGGCAGATTAGAAGCCAGGGTGAGAGATTTGACCACGAAGTTGGCTGGTCAACTTCCCCAAGCCCAAAGAACCCTATTTCAACAGCAACTCGAAGGCGCAAGAAAAGGCCTAGCAGACCTTGAAGCCGAACCAGCCCCCGCTGGTCCAGATCTTTCAACGGTTGAAGCGTTGATCGATAACCTGAGAACGAGCATCATGACCGATGAAAATGCTCCCATCACCTTCCATGAAGCTATTGAAGAGTATGTGGAGATGGAAAAGAGAATCGTCAATCAGAACGGAACAGATGTGACGATCGAAGAACCGGTTACCAAAAGAAAAAGGGTAAACAAGCCTGAGTTCAACGAAAGAATGTTAAAAATTATGTTGATAGAGATGAATGTGTTAAGAACACAAGCATCGCTAGCAGCGTAAGGCGCCCGAGAACGCTTATGTGCGGCCTTTACTTAAACTCAAGGTTTGAGTAAAATGCCTGGTGAATCATCCAATCGATTGGAGAAAACATGTCATCGGTGAAAAAAAAGCGCAAATACAAGATTGCGAAGCATAAGCGCAAGAAGCGCAGCAGACGTGACCGTCACAAGACCAAGTAGCGTTTGAGGACCCGGGCTAGCCCCGGGTTCTGCTTTTAAACATAGTTACATATATAACAGGATGGCCAAGATAACCATGATAAAGCAAGGATAACCAAAACTAATTAGTTGAATAGCCATTATTTTTCGTATCCTATTTCCTATCATGGTTGCCCTGGTCATCCTGTTATTATCTATCCTGCTTATCCTGTCGCCGTAGGCGATTCTGCCTATCCTGTTAATGAGTGTGTTAGATTGATTTAAGTTATGATGTACTGGAACACCCCTGAAACATTCGATGTGATCGTCGTCGGCGCCGGCCATGCCGGAGTCGAAGCTGCGTTTGCCGCTGCCCGTATGGGATGCAAAACGGTGTTATTGACGATGTCGTTGGATACCGTCTGCAAGATGAGCTGTAATCCGGCAATCGGGGGAACCGCCAAAGGGCATATCGTCCGCGAAGTGGATGCTTTAGGCGGCGAAATGGGGAAGGTGATCGACATCACTGGAATCCAGTTCCGCATGCTGAACGCGACCAAAGGGCCAGCCGTATGGGCGCCGCGCGCCCAAGCCGACAAAGTCGCTTACTCTAACGAAATGAAGCGGCGGCTCGAAAAAACTCCCAATCTCTATCTCAAACAAGGCACAGCCGAAGAGCTGCTTGTCGAAAATGGTCAAGCTGTGGGGATCGGCACGAAAGAAGGGATCGCATATCGCGCGAAAACCGTCATCATCTCCTCAGGAACTTTTATGAAGGGATTGATCCATATCGGAGAAAACAATTTCTCCGGTGGACGCGCTGGCGACCCCCCTTCAGTTGGACTTTCAGCCAGTTTGGAAAAGCATGGGGTCAAAATCGGACGGCTGAAAACGGGAACTCCACCGCGCATTCATAAACGGTCGATCGATTTTAGTTTAACCGAAGAGCAGCCCGGCGAACCCGGAATCAAATTCTCTTACGATGATGAGGGGATACCGCGCTTGCCGCAAATCCCGTGCCATATCACCTACACCACGGAAGAGACCAAGCAAATCATTTTAGCCAACATCCATCGCTCGCCGATGTACTCCGGCAAAATTGTAGGGGTCGGACCCCGCTACTGCCCTTCGATCGAAGATAAAGTCGTACGCTTTTCCGATAAAGAGCGGCACCAGATTTTCTTGGAGCCCGAAGGATTGCATACTGACGAAGTGTATGTGAACGGGGTTTCCTCGTCGCTGCCGTTTGATGTGCAGTTGGCCTACATCCGTAGCATTCCAGCGTTGCGCAACGCAGAGATCATGCGTCCCGCCTACGCGATTGAATACGACTATGTCCTAAGCGGCCAGATCGACTTCTCACTAGCGTGTAAAACGATCGACGGCTTATTCCTAGCCGGACAAGTGAATGGCACGACCGGATATGAGGAAGCCGCCGGGCAAGGGATCATGGCCGGCATTAATGCCGCCTGTAAAGTGCTGGGGAAGAAACCATTTGTTTTAACCCGCTCAGAAGCCTACTTGGGTGTGATGATCGACGACCTGGTCACCAAAGGGGTCGACGAACCGTACCGGATGTTTACCAGCCGCGCCGAACATCGTTTACTGCTACGCCAAGACAATGCCGATATCCGCTTACGCGGCTATGGGTATCAATTGGGCTTGATCAACGAACAGCAGCACGCGAGATTGCTCCATAAGAAAGAGACAATCGAAAAAGAGATGGTGCGTCTCACCACGATTTTTAAACAATTTGACGACCGTGGATTTTCGTTGGCTCAGCTACTCTGCCGACCTGAAAATAGCTATGCAAGCTTACTCCTACAATACCCCGAATCGGTGGTGGATCATGGAGCTGAAATCAATTTCCAAATCGAGCTGAACTTAAAATACGAAGGGTATATCTCCCGTCAGCAATCCGAGATTGCCAAACTCTCCCATGTCGAAAGCATCCGGCTGCCGCCCGATTTCGATTACAACAAGGTGCATGGATTGCGCAACGAAGCCCGCCAGAAGCTGGCCAAAGTGATGCCGCAAAATTTAGGGCAGGCGTCGCGGATCTCTGGAGTCTCACCCTCGGACATCTCGGTGATCATGATTGCCCTCATGAAACGGGACCAAGAACCACCCACCTGCGGCTGACAATGAACAAGCCCACCCTGAACCTTCTGCGTGTTTCTGGCTGGCCGATCGAACGGCAGCTGCGGACAGAGGAGGCTTTGTTGCGAGCCGACACAGCCAACTGGTGCCTCCTTAATATACAAACGGCTCCGGCCCTTGTCCTCGGCATCTCCTCCCAGCCTGAACACCACCTTAATCTTGCTAAACTAAAACAAGCTCCCATTCCGATCTTCAGACGATACAGCGGCGGCGGATCGGTCGTGATCGATCGAGATACTTTATTTGTGACCCTTATCGCCAATGAAACATGCAGTGGTGTTAGCTGTCGGCCTGATTTAATTATGCAGTGGAATGGGCGGCTTTATCAATCGCTCTTTCCCCACTCCTATCAAGTGCAGGAAAACGATTTTACCTATCAAGGGCATAAATTTGGCGGCAATGCGCAATATTTGACTAAACGGCGTTGGCTGCACCACACTTCGCTGTTATGGGATTTCCAAGCGGAAATGATGGAGTATTTGCAGCATCCGCCTAAAAGTCCGGCCTATCGTAAGGGGCGTGCGCATGCCGATTTTCTATGCCGGCTAAAAGAAGTGTGCCATTCGCCAGAATCAATTTTTGACCAAATTATTAATCAGTTAAGTCAACAATTTTGCATTAATAACTGCTCAGAATTAGATGTGGAGCCTATTTTAAACAAGCCCCACCGCCAAGCCACACAACAAATCTATCTATAGCAAACTAATCGCAAAGAAGCAAAGGAGCAAAGATAAAAGGTATTCTTTGCCTCTTTGCTTCTTTGCGATAAAATAATTTAGGCAACGGCTGGCATGAGACGGCTCAGATTGACACCTCTCAAGGAAGACGCCATCGCACTGCAGAACGGCTTAACACCCGTACGGTATGCCCCGCGAATATTCTTGCCTGTCGACACCACAATCCAGACCACATGTTTGCCGATCTGACGTGCTGCCGGGGTAATCCCGCCATGCTTTGCCGCATACTTATCAAATACCTTTAATGAAATATAACAAACAAGAAACGTTCCGCCTGAAATCGTGCTAGTCGCTGCCAAAATGCAGAGCCCATTATTCGTGGCATGCAAAATGATCGTGGCGGCAATCGAATTGGTTTTTTCCGCGATTTGCCCATAGTAATAGCCGCTATAGGTGCAAAGGACCACTTGGATCACCCGGGATGGCTCCAATCCATTGGTCAGGTGCACAGCACCAAAAATCACAGCTTGAACGACAATCCGGATCTTTTTCTGCCGCTCTAATTGTTCCGGAGTGGGACGACGTGGGCCTTCAACTTTCTGAACGAGTTTGATGGTACTCATTAGAAGGCCACGGAATAGCATCTCTTCTACAATCGGAGCGACAAATACCGCTAAAAATTTATCCGGATGTTCCGGCATCCGCTCGACAATCTCATTGAGGACCAAAGCGACGGCATACAGTTTACAGCTCTCTTGAATGACGTGCGGCAAGCGATTAAATTGCGTGGTAATTTTATTGTAACCATTCTGAACTAAATTAATTGCAATCATATAATTTTGTTTGAATATTTTATCATTTATTATTTAATATCTATTAATTTTACATTAAAACGAGTTATACTTCAATCAAATCAAGATTTTTTAAAGAATACATAAACTTTATTTGAATTCTTGACTCATTTTAAGAGCCCCACTATAAGTGGGCCATTCATGAAAAAGTGCCCCTCGCTATGGCCTGGGGAGAATAGGGAATCGGGTGGAAATCCCGAACGGTTGCGCCGCTGTAACGGACGATGAACGCATCACTTTAAGCCACTGTCAAAAGACGGGAAGGCCGATGCTAGTAAGCTGAAGTCCGTAGTCAGAAGACCTGCTTTTTTATGCCTGATCACACTGTTGAAGTGAACTGTCTCGCAAAAGACAGGATTGAGGGATCCATTATCCCCCTTTTCCATCCATTTGCGTGTTTTTTGAGCCATTTGCAGGCTATCTGCATTGGCATTGCAAACTATTTTTTACTGGGGGACACCCATGTCAACTACCGAACCGATTTTACAGGAAAATAAGGACCGCTTTGTCTTATTTCCGATCACTCATCCCAACATTTGGGAGATGTACAAAAAGGCGGAAGCCAGCTTCTGGACCGCTGAAGAGATTGACCTTTACCCCGATCTGCGCGATTGGGAAACCCGTTTGAATCCAGATGAGCGCCATTTTATCAAGCATGTGCTGGCGTTCTTCGCTGCCAGCGACGGCATCGTCAACGAAAACCTCGCCGTCAACTTTATGAGCGAAGTGCAATATCCGGAAGCGCGCTGTTTTTATGGTTTTCAGATCATGATGGAGAATATCCATGCTGAAACCTACTCCCTGCTGATCGACACCTATATTCGGGATCCAATTGAAAAAGACCGTCTCTTCCATGCGCTTGAACATGTCCCCTGCGTGGCCAAAAAAGCGGAATGGGCCTTGCGGTGGATCGCCAACGGTACCTTTGCCGAACGGTTAATCGCGTTTGCAGCAGTCGAAGGGATTTTCTTTTCAGGAAGCTTCTGTTCTATTTTTTGGTTAAAAAAGCGCGGGCTGATGCCAGGACTTAGCTTTGCCAATGAGCTCATCTCCCGCGATGAAGGGCTGCATTGCGATTTTGCTTGTTTGCTCTATACCCAACTTAAAAACAAGCTGACTCAAAAACAAGTTCATGAAGTGATCGGCAATGCGGTCGTCATTGAAAAAGAGTTTGTCGTCGATGCGCTCCCGGTGCGCCTGATCGGCATGAATGCCGACCTAATGTGCCAATACATTGAATTCGTCGCCGACCGCTTGTTAGTGGCCTTGGGATATCCCAAACTCTTTCAAGCTGCCAACCCATTTGATTTTATGGATCTGATTTCCTTAGAAGGCAAAACCAACTTTTTTGAGCGGCGGGTGGGAGAGTACCGCAAAGCTGGGGTCTCAGCCTCTGCTAAACAGCAGCTTCAAACATTTAACCTCAATGTAGAATTCTAGGAGTTAGCCATGTTTGTCATTAAGAGAGACGGAAGGAAAGAGTCGGTTAAATTTGATAAAATTACGTCGCGCATCCAAAAGTTGTGCTATGGACTCGACATGTTTCAAGTCGACCCTGTGCAAGTGGCGATGAAAGTCATTGAGGGCTTGTATGACGGCATTTCAACGGCGCAGCTGGATCAACTCGCCGCTGAAGTGGCGGCTTCGCTGGCAACGCGCCATCCCGATTACGCGTTGCTGGCATCGCGCATTGCGATCTCTAACTTGCACAAAAATACCGAAAAATCGTTCTCGGCGACTATGCGCAAGCTATTCCACTACGTCCATCCCAAAACACATCAAGTGTCGCCGTTGATCGCAGCCGATGTGATGGAGGTGATCGAAAACAATGCCGAACTGATCGATTCAACACTCATTTATGACCGGGATTTCCATTTTGATTATTTTGGTTTCAAGACCTTGGAGCGTTCCTATTTGATCCAACTGAATGGCAAAATTGTGGAACGCCCGCAACATCTTTATATGCGGGTCGCTTTAGGGATTCATAAACATAATTTAGATGAGGCATTTAAAACCTATCACTTGTTAAGCGAACGGTGGTTTACCCATGCAACACCCACCCTGTTTAATGCGGGCACGCCCAAGCCGCAAATGTCGTCCTGCTACCTACTGCAAATGCAAGAAGATAGCATCGATGGGATTTTCGATACGCTGAAGCAAACGGCGAAACTGTCCCAAGCCGCGGGAGGAATCGGGTTGGCCATCCACAAAATCCGGGCGACGGGTTCTCATATCCGCGGCACCAACGGCACCTCCAATGGAATTGTGCCGATGTTGAAAGTATATAACGATACAGCGCGCTACATTGACCAAGGCGGCGGCAAACGCAAAGGCTCTTTTGCCGTTTATCTAGAGCCTTGGCATGCCGACATTGAAGCGTTTTTAGATTTGCGCAAAAATACCGGTAAAGATGAAATCCGCACCCGTGACCTCTTTACAGCGTTATGGATTCCCGATTTGTTCATGAAACGGGTGGAAAACGATCACCCCTGGACTTTGTTTTGTCCTAGTGAAGCCCCTGGATTATATAACTGTTGGGGAGAAGAATTTGAACACCTCTACACTAAATATGAAAGCGAAGGACGCGCGCGCAAGACGGTGCGTGCACAAGAGTTGTGGTTTAAAATCTTGGATTCGCAGATCGAAACGGGAACGCCTTACATGCTGTATAAAGATGCGTGTAATGCCAAATCGAACCAACAGCATCTAGGAACGATTCAAAGCAGCAATCTATGCACCGAAGTCGTGCAGTATACGGCTCCAGATGAAGTGGCCGTATGTAACCTAGCTTCGATTTCGCTGCCCCGCTATATTCAAAATGGCGCCTTTGACTATCAAAAGCTGTTTGAAGTGACCCAAACAGTTACCCGCAACCTAAACCGGATCATCGACCTCAACGATTATCCAGTCAAAGAAGCCAAACATTCGAACCTACGCCATCGTCCGATCGGCATTGGAGTACAGGGATTGGCCGACACGTTTATGATCTTGCGTTATCCGTTTGACTCATTGGAAGCACGGCAGCTCAATCGCGATATCTTTGAAACCATCTATTTTGGTGCGCTGACCGCCTCAAAAGATTTAGCCATTGAAGAAGGCCCTTATCCCAGTTATGAGGGATCGCCGCTGTCGAAAGGGATGTTGCAGTTCGATTTCTGGAATGTCGAGCCTAGCAAGCGGTGGAATTGGGATGGATTGCGGCAGGAGATCGCCAAGCATGGCGCACGGAACTCCTTGTTGGTGGCGCCGATGCCAACCGCTTCCACCTCACAGGTATTGGGGAACAATGAGTGTTTTGAACCGTACACGTCCAATTTGTATTCGCGCCGTGTCTTGTCTGGAGAATTTATTGTCGTCAACAAATACCTGCTTAAAGATCTGGTGAATTTGGGAGTGTGGAATGAAGAGATGCGGCAGCAGATTTTGGCCGGAAACGGTTCGATCCAGCATATTGAAGGGATCCCGCCAGAGATCAAAGAGCTCTATAAAACGATCTGGGAAATCAAACAGCGCACGCTGCTTGAAATGGCGGCAGAGCGGGCACCCTTTATCTGCCAGTCCCATTCATTGAATCTATTTATTGAGGATCCTACCCATGCCAAACTGACCTCCGCGCATTTCTTTGCGTGGAAGAAGGGGCTCAAAGGCACCTACTATTTACGCACCAAAGCCGCCGCGCAAGCGATCAAGTTTACATGTTCATTGACTGCTAATGGAGAGTGTTTGTCTTGCTCGGCATAGCAGGACAAACAGGGCGTACACGACCTGATCATTTTGTCCTGCATGTTGTGAATGTCCTGTTTGTCCCGGTCCTGTTGTTTACTTCCAGACGTCGAAGAAGGTCAACAACGCCTTAAAGGGTGTCGGCTCAATTTTGTTCGCTCCCGTGTAGGGATGGTCAAACGCCAAAATGATAAACAGCAGAAAGGCAATGGCGCTACCCAGCAAGGCTGTAAGCAAGATATGCAACGAAACCTTTTCAACTGAAAAGAGGAAGATGCAAAAGGTTGTCAAAATACCACCGGATATCAGCAAAACCCACAACATGGGACTTATATACTCGCCCGCGCTGATAATCCGCCGGACACGAATGGTGTTGAAATCATTTAATTTTGTGATCGATTGGTCGTACCAAATTTTTTCCCGGTCGTCTTTTGGCGTATATTCATAATAGGCGTTCCAAATTTTCTGCACAAAACCCAGATTCGGCACCTCTATCTCCTGCGCTTCCATCTTGCCCCACTCCTGATCAATCACATGATGCGCGTAATCCCGAATGCTTTTTCGAATCTTCTCACGTTGCTCCGGCGGGAACACTTCCGCATCGCGATAGAGATCCCCAAGCGTACTAGCTTCGAGCTCGATGGTATCATGCAGTGAGTTATGACGGTCTTGAACTTCAACAAAAATAAAAGCCAACAAAACGGCGTAGAGCACTCCTAAATTGCTAAAGGTCACTCCCGCTACATCGTGATAAGCTTTAAAGTGGCTGACCGGGAGGATCGCCCGAAAGATCAAAAGGCAGATCACTGCAATCCCGACAAATCCGAAGATGAAAAGCAGACTGGATAGATACCAGGGAAGCAGATCAAAGTAAGCCATAGACTCCTCAAAAAAAGCTGCCAAAAGGTTCTAGATAATGCACATCAACAGGGTATGTACAGGTGGGTCCATTTCCCAAGCCGGCCTCGGCCGGGTTGGCGTCATAGACCCCTAAAAATAAAACATAGTTGACTAAAGCTATCTGGTCTAGGGTGTCCAAATTGGCAGCAAAACGGGTCTGCTTTCGATTTGGATTATACCCGGAACACTTTAAAATGAACAATTGTTTTTCGCGCGGAATCGCAGCGTCATCGCTTTGATGTTCAACAGTTTGAAAATATTTTTTTAATTCCGTTGCCACCTGTTCTCTTTCTTCAACCGAGCGGTAATCGCCCACAAAAAAACCGGTCCGTCCCGCTAGCTGTTCATCCATCGGCGGCCAATAATCAAACTGATTAGTCCGCCGCGGTTTAAGAGGCAGGACATACGCCTGCTGCTGCACGGGGCCATAAAAACTTAACAAGCTGGCGGTCTGATACCGGTCGCTAAAAAGGAAATGCCGGCTTGGATTGTACCCTTCATTAAACAAACGCATCGCGATCGTTCTCCAATCGCTGCGCGGAGGATGCACCGTCCAAACACCAATGAACGAAATGACCGTAAATGCCAAAATGGCTAACGTCCACGCTAGCGGCCGCTGCAAACGTTCAACTAGGTACCAAGCTACGAGAACGAATATCGGAGGCAGCGCAAACACACACCAGTTGCCGTTCAAGCGTAAGAACACGGATGCTGCCAGATAAAGCGTCAAGGGGATGAGCGCAGCCAAGCTGCACGCTCGTAGAGGCGGCGTCAATTCTTCTCTTAAAGCAATCAGCCACGCAATCACGAGCGGCAACGTCAGCAATACGATTTGTGCGCCGCCAAAAGCAAGAAGGCTCGTTTGGAACTGAAAGCTTTGCTCGCCGACATGCTTAAAGGTCGACCACCCATGGTCGATGTTCCAGTAAAGTGAAGGGAGCAGTCCCAGCAAGGAGATAGCAATCGCTAACCAAAAGCGCCAAGAGTATTGCCCAGGATAAAGGAGAAGGAGCACGCCTAAAAGCGGCCAGAACAGATAAACCGTCCACTTAAACAAGGCGCCGCACAACACGTAAAACCCCATGAGTGGATAATTGGGTTCCTTTCCATCACGCAAGCTTTTGCAGAAGAGGGCGAAAGCCAAAATCCAAAACAACACATAGCCCGCATCGGTCGTAGCAAATAAGGAAGCAGCAATTCCAACGGGAGTGAATGCGAATAACAGCGCTGCTAAGCACGCTGAATTTTCTTGCGTCCCGCATGAACGAGCCAAATGATAAACAGCGAGCGGAAGCAGAATCCCTAAGATAATCGCTCCGAAACGAACCCCAAATTCGGTGTTGCCGAACAGGCTGGTCGTCGCCGCAATTTCCCAAGCGATGCCCGGTGGCTTGGTGGCATACCCCCAATCTAAGTGTTGGCTCCACAGCCAATACTGTGCTTCTTCTGCATCTAAGACGACCGCTGCAGCTAATCCAGCCATGAAGATGGCCTTGGCCATGAGAATCAGCAGGAGTAGATTAAATTGGGTGGCCTTACTCACGGTCTGGGAAGCTAAAAAGGTCTTTGACCGCTTGTCCGGTCACATCACGGCCGATAGCGGCAATTGAATCGGTCAGCGGCACATCTTTCGGGCAGACGCGGACGCAGTTTTGCGCATTGCCACAACTGGACACTCCGCCATCTTCCATCATGACATGCAGTCGTTCATCATTTTTACCGTTGCCTGGGTAGGCATTAAAGAGACGCACCTGGGAAATGACCGCCGGCCCCTTAAATGGCGAGTGTGAATTGACCTGCGGGCACGCTTCTAAGCAGCAGCCGCACGTCATGCAACGCGACAGCGAATACATTACCTCTTGCTTTTTCTGACTGATGCGTGGACCAAAACCCCGCTCTTGAGAGGAGTCGACATCGATCCAGCAGTGTGCTTTTTTTAGGTTTTCAAACATTTGGCTGCGGTCGACAATCAAATCGCGGACTAAAGGAAACTTTGTGAGCGGCGCTATCGTAATGATTGGGCTGCCGGTGTCACGGATAATTTGCTCTACAAGTGCCGTGCACGCTTGGCGCGGCCGGCCGTTGATTAACACCGAGCATGATCCACACACTTCTTCCAAACAACCGGCCTCCCAGACAACCGGTTCGATGCGCTCCCCTTTGCGGTTCACGGGATTGCGCTGGATCTCCATCAAATACGAGATGATGTTGTGTGTTCTGATCCGGTCGAATTCAAATTCTTCCCAATATTGCTTTCCGGGATTGCCCCGAAACACTTTTAAAATGAATCTTTGTCCGTTCATAACGTGCCTCGGATTAAATGGGTGATTTAATGTTTACCGGAATGTTGTCCAACTTGGGCTGAACTTTTTTGGCTTTTGAATAATCGCGCAACACTGGTTTTAGGTGGCGTGTGTCAACCGGTTCGTAGCTGATGTTTGGGTCTAATGTTCCCGAATAAGTGGCAATGGTGGTCTTTAGCCAATGCTCATCATCGCGTTTAGGAAATTCAGGCTTGTAGTGGGCACCGCGGAACTCATCGCGTAACAACGCTCCTTTTGTGATGACTGCTGCCAAATGCAGCATCGCATCGAACTGGTGTGCGAAGGCAAACGATTGGTTGGCGAATTGCGTTTGGTCATCCAGCGTGATGTGTTGATAGCGCTGGTAAAGCTCTTCAAGTTTGTTAAGAGTTCGCTTCAGATCGACATTCGTCCGCTTCACCGTCACGTGGGCCACCATAAATTCTGAGAGCTCATCGTGCAGCTTAAAGACATTTTCAGGGCCGCGGCGGGCGAACAGCTCTTTTTTAAACGCCTCTTCACCATTAAGGGCATCCTCATAAGCTTTAGCGGGGGTTTGATGAAAGCTGCTCTCCAAATTTTCAATGTAGCGCGGAACTTCCACTCCGGTAATCAATCCAGCAAAAATGCACGATAAAAGCGAATTGGCTCCCAACCGGTTGGCGCCGTGATATTGGTAATCCGATTCGCCACAGTTGAACACTCCGCGGATGTTGGTCATCTGGCGGTAGCGCTCCCACCGGTCCGGATCGTCCGCCGCAGGCCAATCGACCCATCCGCCGCCCATCGAGTAGTGAACAGCCGGGAAAATCCGCATCGGCACTTTGGCGGGATCGTCTCCGGTGAATTTCTCGTAGATTTCCAACACCGCCAGAAGCTTTTTCAATCTCTCCGGAGGAAGGTGCGAGACATCCAAGTACACTTGCATCTCTCCATCGATGCCTAGGCCCATTTCGCAGATGCGCAAAATTTCACGCGAGCCAATGTCGCGCGGAACTAAATTGCCAAAGGAAGGATAGAACTCTTCTAAGAAATACCACGGCTCGCCCGTTTTCCCGCACGGAACCTCTTTCCCTTCTGGATTGATGATCGTGCGCGATGAATCCCCATAGACCCAAATGCGTCCGCCTTCGCCGCGCAACGATTCAGAGATCAAACGCATTTTGTCGCTTCCAGGAATCGCTGTGGGATGGATTTGGATGAACTCTCCATTCCCATATTTCATCCCTTGTTTGAACAAGCGGCCGTTGGCGGCACCGGTGCAAAAGGTCGAGTTAGTCGATTTGCGAAAAATCACACCGAGTCCGCCGGTGGCGATGACCACCGCGTCCGCCTTCAACGTTTCCAGTTTCAGGTTGAACAGGTCCATCATGACGATGCCCCGCGCACGGCCTTGATCGTCCAAAACTACACGCAGGAACTCATGGTTTTCAAATTTTTCCACCAACCCTGCCACCTCATAACGGCGCACTTGCTCATCTAACGAATAGAGCAGCTGCTGTCCAGTGGAGGCCCCGCAGAACGCGGTGCGATTGTATAGGGTGCCGCCGAACCGGCGGAAATCGAGCGTTCCTTCCGCAGTCCGGTTAAAAGGGCATCCTAAACGGTCTAGGAGCCGGATAATTGCGGGGCCGGCTAAGCACATCTCGAGGATGGGAGGCTGGTTCGCTAAAAAGTCGCCGCCTTTGATTGTGTCGTACGCATGGATCAGGGGCGAGTCATCTTCTCCCATCAAATTCATAGCGGCATTAATGCCCCCTTGCGCGCACACAGAATGGGAACGGCGGCAGCGGGTCACAGAAACAATTTTGACGTGGCAGCCGCCCTCTGCCAGACGCATCGCAGCCGACAGCCCGGCCAATCCGCCTCCGACAACGATGACATGTTTTTCAGATGGTCCAGCCATTGAGAATCTCGCTTATGATTTTAAGTTGACCCAATACGTCAGCCATACGGCGGACAACCCTAACGCTGTGAATAGGAGCATTAAAAAGGTCGTAATCCGGATTGCTAGCGTTTGGGCGGCCGCTGTCAAAATAACGCCCCAAGTGATGAGAAACGTCCACAATCCATTGAACGCATGGAAGCAGGCGGCAATCACAAAAATCGTATAGAGGAAAATTTTCAGCGGGCTTTTGAATGCCTCGCGCACAACAATCAGTTCAGCCGTCCCAAAGTCTTTGGCGACCGCTACAACATGCCCATACCCAATCGATTGTTGATCCAAGGCGCGAGCAAAATCGATTTGCTGGTTAGCCGTTTGGGAAGCGACCCGCTCGTCGACACTCTCCGAATCGGTGGGGAGGTACTCGCTATGGGGTAAGCTTTTTAAAAACTCCTGCACCTGGTCGGGCGTGTACAATTCTAGGCTGATCCGATGCGCCAACGTTGCCAAACCAGGATCTTGCTGGGCATGCACAAGGTAGTAGTGCTGATCGCCGACTTTGACTTCGCTTGGATAGTTAATGACCCGCATATTGATCACATGCGCCACAATGCCAACCAATAGAATCCAAGCGGTAATGCGCTGAAAGGTAAACGCTTGATTGCGCGGATATTCGGGCAGAGCCGGTGCCGAACCATTGGTTGTGAAGGAGTTAAACCGCGCTTCGAAGAGGTATTGGATTCCCCAAATCGTATGCACCACAATCGGCACACCAATTAAAAAAATCTCGATGATAATGAGGTAAGGAAGCTTGTGTATCTTGTTGACATGTTCTATAAACCCTTCTCCATCATGGCCGATCAATAAAGCTGCCTGAGAATTCGTGATTAAATGGAAAATGAGAAAAATGACGATCCCCAACCCGGCTAACGATTGAATTCGACGCCAAATAAACGCGCGCGGCATTGGAGCTGATTTGTAATACATGCCTTAATCTCATACGGTTTGATTCACCATAACGCAATAATGATATTTTTAAAACTGTCGTGTGTGTCGTGGTCCTGTTTGTTATCTTTCCTTGGAAGAATTCATCTAAATGCGTAGAGTAAAATTTTATTTGAGTTTTTTATGAAAAGACAAGGGTATCCACCCCGCGATTACGAAATGATCTCCAGCCCCGACGAATTAGGGAAAAAACATTTCACTCCGTTACTGCCCGAATTTCAAAAAAATGGCACTAATCGCTTTGTCCTTAAAAAATTAAGAGAACTTTCCCAACACTCAGCCGATAAGAGGAATCCCCATGTCCAACGCACTATTGTTCGCCTTGATGATGATCCTGCTCTCCGCGTGCCGCTCCTCGCACTGCTGCTCGTAAAAAAAGGATAAGCATTCATCATTACTTTTGCCCTATATGCATTTTCTACCTATAATTCTTTTATTATAAATCATTTAGTAATCAATAAATAACTTTAATCCTTACCAGGAAAAAAACATGGAAGCTGCAAGTTTATCTCCAATCGTCAATTCATCTCCCGAGCTTTTTGGCGAATTGGATGCCCAGAATATAGCACGATTCATAGCCGATTGGGCTCACGCCAATAGACTCAATGATCGAATCACCCTCAGCAGAGTTGAAAGGGAATTATTAAAAGATAAGGTCATTATTGCTCTTGATTTTAGTCATCATCCTCTTCTTAATTCTCTTATAGATACAAACACAGCCAATGAAAATGCCCGTACCCTTCTGTTTCAAGCATTTGAACTTGAAAAAGCTTTAAGAGCAAATGGATTTCCACGCGCTCACCTCGTTCTCGAGGAGCTTGACTTAAGCTGCACGCGTGTGTCAGGAAAATCGCTCCTAGATACGGTGACTATTTTTGTTAGGGACGAAGCTGGATTAAAAAAGGTCTTTCTTAATGTCGTGCCAGAGGATCTTTTAAAAACGATTCGTAAGGTCAATTTTTCTTCGACAGCCATCTCGACTGTAGGACTCTATGAAATGAGGCGTCTGGCTCGTATAAGCCATCTTTTTGCGGATTATTGTCCGAATGTCAATGAAATCGCTCTTAATTTAGTTGCTGCGGAGCCATGCAACACCGAACTGAAAGAGTTAAGCTTGGTAGGCATTACCCTGACCTACCGTCCCGATTTGTTCAAAAGATTGGCTAGCCGGTTTCCCAATGTATCCGTTATTTATATGACTCAGCCAATCGAAAGTCCCAAGCTTTTAGGAATTAAAGACGCTGTGACCTTAGGAAGCATCGTCAAACCGGTTGCATTAGATCCGTGCGGCCATATTGTGGGAATAGAAAATCTCAGTACACGTGTTGAGCGACTCAATTGCGACACATGCAGGCAAATTGTCAAAAAAATCCTCCCTGTAAAATTGCCGATTACCCGTTTTTCTCTGGAAGGAATGCATTGGAAAGTGGCTGTTTTAGATTATCAGCGAAAGCCTTTAAGCGACCGAGTTTTCTTTCATCCTGACTGCAGTCATTTTTATAACGCGCAAAGCTTGATTGAGTTGTTTAAATTAAATTTCGAGCAACAGGCGAATGATCGTACCCTAATCGAAGCATGCCAAGGTAAGCACTGTCCAGGATGTACCAAACCCGTCCTGCTATTGAATCTTATGCGTGTCTATCCCATCGTGACGCCAGATGATAAATGGGAAGAGTCGATGAAACGGCCTAACTTGGCCGCGGTTCAAGAGTATGTGAATGCAGACCTTCCGCCTCTCAAAGCGGCTAGGGGCGAGGAAGCAGGGCACTCTTAAATTTTATAGAATTGTTTGGCATTCGCCGAAGTTGCGGCAGCCAGTTCTTGCAGGGAGATCAATTTTTGATCGGCAATGAACTGGGCTGTCTCAGCCAAAAAGGCTGGTTCATTCGCTTTGCCGCGCTTGCTTTGAGGAGCTAAAAAAGGCGTATCGGTTTCAATCAACAATTGGTTCAGAGGCACCATTTTGGCTACTTCGCGCAAGGTTTCGCTTTTTTTAAACGTCACAATGCCGCTTAAAGATAGATACCACCCGCGTTTCAACACTTCTTCTGCTTCCGCAACCGTCCCGGTAAAGCAATGGAGCACTCCAGGTGCATGTCTGCCGTTGACTTGATATTCTTCATCTAAGATTTGAAAAAAATCGGCGAATGCATCCCTACAATGGATCACAACTGGCAACTTACATTCCAACGCCAACTGCAAATATTTCCGCAAGAAGTGGTGCTGCAGCTCTTTTGTTTCGGTGTGATAGAAGTAATCTAATCCAGTCTCCCCGACAGCGACCAAATCCCCTTGGCGGGCATGCTGCGCCATGACGGGAAACATTTTTTCCCCATCTTCCAAGACATCATGCGGCGGAGTCGCTGCAGCGTTATAGACCCAAGGGTACTTGTTAGCCAGCTCCAAGCCATATTGCAGCGACGGTTGATCGGTACAGATGTTGACGATCGCGTCAATGCCGGCATCTTTCGCACGTGCCAACATCTGGTCGATATGGGGCATCAGGTCGGGTTTGGAGATGTGTGCATGCGAATCGATATACATGGAGATCCTTTAAATGTTTAACCACAGAGACACATAGATAAATGCAAATCACAAAGATAACAAGGATGACCAGGATAGGAACATTTGCCATATAATTTATCGCAAAGAAGTAAAGGTGCAAAGAATTAAAATAAATTTAAATGCATTTATCTCTGTGTCTCTGTGTCTCTGTGGTAAATTTCTCTATTCCCTATACCCCTAGAGTTAAATCGCTTTTTACAGTCTTGGCTTGGCATTGGTTTTGCTTTAAGAAAAATAGTAACGAAAAAGATCGGGTAAATAGGTATAAACTCCTATAGATGCAGGTAATGTATGAGTGAGATCATCAGCCATTTAGAAGCAAATCGGAACAAGCAGCCTAACAAGCTGGCTTTCAAATATTTAAAAGATGGCGACCAAAACACCGAAAGTGTTACGTATGCAGAAGTATTAGACCGCGCGAAGGCGCTGGCTGTTTTATTAGAAGAAAAGGGACTCCGCAATACCAATGCCCTGCTGGTTTATATGCCTGGGCTGGATTTCATCGTGGCCTATTTGGCGTGTTTATATGCCGGCGTGATTGCCGTGCCAGCTTATCCACCGCTCTTACGCAAACTCAATATCGACATCGAACGATTAGAACTCATTTGCCGCGACGCCAAACCATCCATCATTTTGGCCGATTCATTGAGCGCTAAACTGCTCAAAACCGCTTACCTAAAGGATAATTTTACGAATTTGATCGGCCGCTTCCTGCGCTGGAACACCGAAAAAATCTTCCTCAAAGAAACCCCTATGATCGCTACCGACACCCTTGACTTGTCCCACACCGCTTTTCTCAAAGAAGTCGATCCAAAAGCTACCGCATTCATCCAATATTCCTCTGGTTCGACAGGGCTGCCTAAAGGAGTGGTTGTATCCCATGAAAACCTCATGGCCAACATTCGGAATATTGAACAGGTTCTGCAAGTCAAACGAGACACCATCGGATTAAGCTGGCTGCCCCACTATCACGATATGGGACTCATCGGCTTCATTTTGACTCCCCTGATCATCGGCTGCGAAATCGTGCTGCTATCGCCTGTTTCATTCCTGGAAAATCCGCTCCGCTGGCTTAAGGCGCTGAGCAAATATAAAGCTACCCATAGCGGCGGACCGAACTTCGGCTATGAACTGTGCATCAAACATCTGCAAAACAAATCTAACCTCGACCTAGACCTCTCCCATTGGAAAGTGGCTATGTGCGGAGCAGAGCCCATCAATCCGAATCTGGTCGATCGCTTTTACGAAGTGTTAAAACAATATGGGTACAAACGGGAATCGTTCTTTCCCATGTATGGATTAGCCGAACACACCCTGCTCGCAACCGGGGGAGAACCTGGAATCGCTTCCACCATCAAAGCGTTCGATAAATTTCAGCTGTTGCAAAATGAAGCGCACGAAGTTGATTTCTCCCACGCTAATGCCAAAACGATCATCAGTTGCGGACGACCTCTGTCCAATCATGAACTCCTGATTGTCGATCCAGAAACCGCTCATGAGCAGCCTACGGGAAAGATCGGCGAAATTTGGCTGAAAGGTAGATCCGTCGCGAATGGGTATTGGAGAAAAGAGGATGAAACCGGTTTCGCCTTTAATGCCTTTACTGCGCAAGGCAAAGGGCCATTTTTACGCACCGGCGACCTAGGATTTATGTATGAAGGAGAACTTTATATTGTCGGCCGGATTAAAGATGTCATTATTGTCAGGGGCAAGAAATATGTTCCGCAAGACCTGGAATTTACCATCCAAGACCATGTCCCCGCCATCCGCAAAGGTAACATTGCCGCATTCCCCATTGAGAACAATATGCAAGAGCAAGTCGGGATCGTCGCTGAAATCTCTAAAACCTATCGGGATAACAACTACCAGGAGATCTTTAACTCCATCTTAACCATCGTTTCCCAACGGTTTGAACTGGCCATTGGAGAGATCATTCTCATCAAACCGCAGACAATTAAAAAAACCACCAGTGGAAAGATTCAGCGTAAAGCGTGCAAG
Organism: Parachlamydiales bacterium; assembly: GCA_020054065.1. Taxonomy (GTDB): domain Bacteria; phylum Chlamydiota; class Chlamydiia; order Chlamydiales; family JAEYWL01; genus JAGVLX01. The sequence goes on from JAGVLX010000058.1 coordinate 21,789, forward strand.
CAAGCTTTTATGGATAATAAACTTGATGTCGTCGCCGCATGGAAATCGCCGGCACTCAAATAAGTTATTGCATGATAACCACTGAGATCAGCGATCTCAGTGTCTCTGTGGTGAATAGACAACAAAGCATAATCTCGAGGCTAGCATGGAACACGGATTAGTAAAAATCACTCTTCCAGAAGCAAAACACCCTTCACTCGATGAACTCTTGGCGTGGCTCCGCCATTATGGAGAACGGAACATTAACTCCGTCCTGATCGACGAACGGCGCTGCATCCCTCCTAATATCCTCTTAGACTTAGGGAATCAAGGACTCTTTGGTATGCGGGTCAGCCGCGAATTCGGCGGACTCGACCTAAGCTATCACGATACCTTCAAAATCATTGAACAGCTGGCCGCCATCGACACTTCGATCGCCATTCTCGTCGGGCTGAATAGCGTGTTGGGAATCCGCCCCATTGACAATTTTGCTTCATCCGCCATCCGGGAAAAAGCCCTGCCGCTCATGGCAAAAGGGCGAGTCCTCGGCGCTTTCGCCGTCACTGAACCGGACGCCGGGTCGAATCCACGCTCTATGAACTCGACCGCACGGCCCGCCGGAGAAGGCGCATGGGTGTTAAATGGCGAAAAAGTATGGATCGGCAACGCCGCCTGGGCCAACTACATTAATGTATTTGTTAAAATGGTGGATGAGAACGACCGCTTCATCGGCATCACCGGATTTGTGCTCGATCGGAATACGCCAGGACTGGTTATCGGCGAGGAAGCGCTGACCATGGGAGTCAAAGGATTAGTCCAAAACCGCATCTACTTGCGCGATGTGCCGGTTACCCGCGAGCAGATGCTCGGAGAGCCAGGTAAAGGGTTTGAAGTCGCCCAGGATGCCATGAAAATGGGTCGCCTAGGGATGTCTGCGATCTGCTTGGGCGCCATGAAGCGGTGCTTTAATTTGGTGATGACCTATGCCAAACAGCGTAAAATCATCACCGGCCAAATGATCGACAACCCGTTTGTCCTACATGTTCTGCATGAACAAGCGATGCGCATCGAAACCGTCCAAACGTTCTTAGATTACGTCACCAAAGAACTAGACGAAGGGCGCGAACTCCCAGAAGAGATCTACCTTACTGCTAAAATATTGGCTCCGGAATACCTATGGGAAAGCGTAGATGAAAGCATGCAGCTGCTTGGCGGCCGTGGTTACATCGAAACAAACATCCTGCCTCAGATCTTACGGGATGCCCGGTTATTGCGCATCTTTGAGGGTCCCACTGAAACCATGGCATTCTATTTAGGCATGTTATTCAGCCAAAAAAGTTTGTTCCAAAAACATTTCATCAAAGAAGCCCACACGCACGATTTGCTCGACAATATCCGTAAAAATCTGCTGTTCGGGCATCCTGAGCTTAAACCCTTACAACCAAAAACCACCCATTTGCTTGGCATGCTTAGTGCTTTATTGATCAATAAAACCATTTGTGGAGGCAATTGGCTCGATCAACAAATTCTTCAGCGAATGGAAGACCTTTATAACCAAGATGTTGAAGCGGATCCACACTCCGCCTTCAAAGATAAAGTGTCCCGCTGCTATGAAGATTATTGCCGCGATGTCGGGTTCTTAGACGACTTGACTCCCGGGATTGATTTCGAGGCCGATGACCTTCTGAAGCGATAGGCAGGTATGGAACATCAAGAGACGCACCTAACAAGTGAAATGAAAGCAGACAAACTGATCGCATGGATTCGCGAATACGCTGAAAAATTCCTCAATCTGCAGCTGGCCGACGAACGGCGCTGCATCCCGCCCTATGTATTTATGGACTGGGGCAATCAAGGGATCTTTGGGCTGAATGTCCCGGAAGAGTACGGCGGACTAGGCCTTTCCGAAAAAGATTATTATCGTGTGATCATGCAACTCGGGGCGATCGACATGTCGCTAGCCATGCTTGTCGTCATCCATACCGAAAACGGCATCGGGCCCATCTTGCGCTTCGGATCCGAAAAAGCAAAACAAGAACTCATTCCTTTGATGGCGTCAGGCCGCTATATCGGTGCTGTCGGTGTGACCGAACCGACTTTCGGCACCAACTTCTTCGAAATGAAATCAAATGCCCGAAAAGAGCATGATCAATGGATTCTCAATGGCGTCAAACGGTGGAATTCTGCTAACTGGGCCACTATCATCAATGTCTTTGCCATTGCAAAAGGGGATGGCCTCATGGAACGGGGCATGACCGGGTTTACGGTATTAAAATCTCAGCCCGGCGTCGAAATGGGACCAGAAGCGCTAACCATCGGCGCACGCGCGATCATGCAAAACGGAATGACCTTCAAAGATGTCCGCATCGACAACGATTATGTGTTAGGAGCTCCTTATAAAGGGGGCGATATCTTAGAAAGCATGCTCTCGCACGCCCGTATCTCTTCCTCTTACATTTTGCTCGGTGGCATGAAGCGCGCGATGCAAAAAGTGATGCGTTTTTTAAAACGGCGTAAAATGCCCGGAGCAACCCTCATTGACTATCCGTTTATCATCGAAAAACTGAACGATGCCGCAAGCGCCATCGTGGCGATTGAAAAGCTAGCAGGAATGGTGTGCGCAATTGACGAAAAAGAACAAGGATTGCGCAGCTTGCTGGGCGAACTGTTGAAGGTAGCCGCCTCTGAATTCGGCATAAAAATCATTAAGCAGTGCATGCACATGGCAGGGGGGCGAGGCTATATGGAAAACAACGATTTCGGACGGCTGATGCGTGATAGCTTGGCGAGCTATTATGGAGAAGGCGCTAACGATGGGCTGCTATACCTAGCCGGAAAAGACATTTTATACAAAACC
>JAGVLX010000110.1 GCA_020054065.1 Parachlamydiales bacterium
TGCATGCGGAGGATGAAGCGACTATCCACGCAAACCGCAAAAAATTCTCTTCGGCTGATCCTAGAGTCCACTCCCTAATTCGGGACCGGCAAGCTGCTGTGATTGCCGTTAAAAAGGCCATCGCCTTAGCAGAGAAATATCGGGTGCGCCTCTGCATTCTGCACTTAAGCACGCAAGAGGAATTAGAACTCGTCAAACGGGCAAAAGATAAACACCTTCATGTGTATGCCGAAGTGGCCCCCCATCACTTATTCTTTAACCAATCCGCTTACCGCAAATGGGGAAATTTAGTGCAGATGAATCCTCCGCTGCGCGACCAAGGCGATCAAGAGGCGTTATGGCAGGGAGTGCAAGATGGCACGGTCGATTTCTTAGGGACCGATCATGCTCCTCATACCTTAACAGAGAAACAGTTGCCTTATGGAAAAGCTCCTTCAGGAGTCCCCGGAGTCGAGCTCTTGCTGCCTTTAATGGCGACAGCGTGTGTTGAAGGACGTTTGAGTTTCAAACGGCTGATTGAACTGACTAAAACCAATATTGAGCGTATTTTTCAGCTGCCTGCTAATCCGGATTGGGTATGGATTGATCTCAAAACGAAGCACACCGTTAACGATCATGAGTTGCGCACCAAAGTCAAATGGTCGCCCTATGCGGGCATGCAACTCACCGGATGGCCGGTTTACACCCTTTGCCAAGATGCTTTATTTCAAACAAAGGATTTACAATGCCTAACCCAGTAAATCTAGCCGCACCGATTTATGATATTCAATTATCGTATCTAGATAATGCGGAAAGAGGACCTTTTTTCCACGAATCCCCCCCAGCACGGACATTTGCCCCCAGATCGCAATGGACAACACTCTGTGGTCAATCAGTTGCGAGTCCCATTGGAATCCCAGCAGGCCCTCTGTTGAATGAGCGCTGGACCACATTCGCGGCAACATTTGGTTATGACATCGTCACTTATAAAACAATTCGCAGCTCTGCTTATGCTGGACATCCGGTCCCAAACGTCATCTATGTGGAATGGGACGAGCCGCCGCATACCGGATCGGAAGTGTACCAAAGTCAAAACATTCCCGCGTCTATGGAGGAGTTAGGCATCACCAATTCATTCGGCATGCCTTCCCGTTCGCCTGAATACCTTAAAAAAGATATCTTGAACGCTAAACGCGCGCTTAAACCGGGTCAATTGCTGATTGTATCCATTGTGGGAACCCCTGCTCCAGGGATCGATCTGAAAACAGACTTCGTCCGTACCGCGCAATTGGCCAAGGAGTGCGGCGCCGAGGTGATTGAAGCCAATTTTTCGTGTCCCAATGTCTGTTCGGCCGAAGGAACCCTATATACCGATCCTAAAAATGCGTATGACGTAGCTGCGGCTTTGGTTAAAGCAATCCATCCCATTCCGCTGATCATTAAGGTGGGAGTGTTTCCTGCCACCTCCTTGTTGCAAGAAGTCCTTAAACAGCTAGCGCATGCAGGTGCTAGAGCGGTTTGTGGCATTAATAGCGTTTCGATGAAAGTGCTCACACGGGACGGTACGGCGGCACTTGGACCGCAGCGCACCACCAGTGGCATTTGCGGAGCGCCGATCTTGCAAGATGCCTTGGCGTTTGTACGGGAAGCGCGCACGATTATCGATCGAGAACATTTAGGGCTAGAATTGCTAGGCTGCGGAGGGATCGTTGAGCCTTCCCATTTTGATGAATTTTTGAATGCTGGCGCGCAAGCTGCGCTAACGGCGACTGGCATGATGTGGGATCCCTACTTGGCACACCGTTGGAGGACTCAATAAGATGAATCATGCTGAAATAGCTTTGAAATTGTATGACATTGGAGCGATTAAATTTGGTCAATTCAAACTGAAAAGTGGGATCCACTCGCCCATTTATATCGATTTACGTGAAATTATTTCTTTTCCGGATCTGTTGAAAGGCGTATCCGAAGTGATCTGGGAAAGAACACAAGGAAAAAAATTTGATCGGATGTGTGGCGTTCCGTATACAGCTCTTCCGATCGTCAGTTATTTATCAGTTGCCTATAATCAGCCCATGGTGATGCGTCGCAAGGAAGCGAAGGAGTATGGAACAAAAAAGATTGTTGAAGGGGTGTTCAAACAGGGTCAATCGTGCTTAGTGGTGGAAGATATCATCACAAGTGGGGCAAGCATCATGGAAACGATTTCTCCCTTAGAAGAAGCAGGCTTGGTGATTAATGACATTATCGTCTTTTTAGACCGTGAACAAGGGGGATCACAGCGTGTAGCTGAAAATGGCTATAATATTGATTCGGTTTTTAAGCTGACTGATATTTTAGCGTTACTTCAAAGACATACACGGATTGATACCCAAACCTATCAACAGGTGGTCAGTTTTATCAAAGGCGGCACATGAATTCATTAAAGATGAGTTTCTCTGAACGGGCCAAAACGTCATCCCATCCGCTTACTCAACGTCTGCTTGCATTCATGGATGCCAAGCAAACTAACTTGGCCCTATCAGCGGATGTAACCTCCTCAAAAGAATTACTGCGTTATGCAGAAGAGATTGGCCCTGAAATTTGTTTGTTAAAGACCCATATCGACATTCTTCACGATTTTGATTTTAGTGTCGTCAAACGCTTGCGTGAGCTTGCTGACAAACATCAATTTATCTTATTTGAAGACCGCAAATTTGCCGATATCGGCCATACGGTATCCCATCAATATCAAGGAGGAGTCTACCGTATCGCCGATTGGGCAGAATTAATCAACGCCCATCCATTACCCGGTCCTGGAATCATAGAGGGACTAAAAAAAATCGGCCTCCTTAAAAATAATGGATTGTTGTTGATTGCTCAAATGAGTTCTAAAGGAAATTTAATGAATTCTGAATACACCCAACAATGCATCGCAATGGCGCATGCCCATAAAGATTTCGTGATCGGATTTATCACCCAGGAAAAATTGCTAAACGATCCAGGGTATATCCATATGACCCCCGGCATACAGATTGCAGAGGGAAAAGATCAGCTCGGGCAGCAATATGTCACGCCTGCAATGGCGATCAGAGATCGAGGCAACGATGTCATCATCGTCGGCCGCGGCATTCTAAGCGCTCCCAACCCGGTTGAAGCAGCGAAAAAATATAAACAATTGGGATGGGAAGCGTTCCAGAGCCGGCTTAAGTGAAACGATTTACACGACGCACAGGACATACACGACAAACAGGAAAATTTTTTCTTTATTTATCTTTCAGGAAGCCGCCGGCTTGCATGTTCCATAACGTGGCGTAATGGCCTCCTAACGCAATCAACTCCTCATGCTTACCATCTTCAATGACTTGTCCGTGATCAAACACTAAAATGCGGTCCATATTAAACAATGTTGACAAACGGTGTGCAATCACAATTGATGTACGCCCTTTCATTAACGTTGCCAAGCTTTCTTGAATTTGATTTTCGGTGACCGAATCCAATGCTGAAGTCGCTTCATCCAAAATGAGGATGGGCGCATTCTTGATAATCGCTCGGGCGATCGCTATCCGCTGCCGTTGTCCTCCGGACAATTTCACACCCCGTTCTCCAACTAAGGAATCGTATCCTTGCTTCATATGCGAGATAAATTCATCGCAATAGGCCTGCTTTGAGGCTGCATACACCTCTTCATCGGTGGCATCGATCCGTCCATACCGAATATTCTCCTTTAAGGTGCGGTGAAATAACGCCGGATCTTGTGGAATCATCGCAATTTGACTTCTCAGTGAATCTTGGGTCACCTTTTCGATATTCTGCCCATCGATGAGAATCTTTCCCGATTCAATATCGAAAAAGCGGAGAATCAAATTGACAAAGGTGCTCTTGCCGCTGCCAGAAAACCCAACCAGTCCCACTTTTTGTCCGGGTGCGATTGTAATGGATTTGTCGGTAAAGAGGTCGTGTCCTTTGCGATAGCGAAAATTGACGCGGTCAAAAACAATCTCTCCTTTGGTGATCTTGATCGGCACAGCATTAGGGAGATCCACCGTGTCATGCGGCGTAGCCAAAATGCTGATCGCCTGGCTGCACGTGCCTAACTCTTCTGAGAAACTGACCATCTCCTTGGCGAGATAATAGGTTTCATCGACCAACGTCAAGGTGAGCGTCAAGACCAGTGCAAAATCTCCAATGGTGATTTGATTGTCGGCCCGGAAAACAATCAACAGCCACAACATGCTCGCAATCAAAGCCGTGATGGTTAGGCCTTGAAACGTTTTGATCTTGATCAGGTACCAATGGAGGCGTTGGTCTTTGTGGATCGTATCGCTCAAATAACGATTTAAAATTTGAGTTTCATACGTTTTGCGAGCGAAAAGTTTGACCGTTAAAATATTGCTGACAACATCCACAATGTTGCCGAGCATTTGACTGCGGGCTTCTGAATACACTTGCGAATAGTCATGGGAACGCTTAGATAATGTGACCGATACAACCAAAAAGAGGATCAGCCAGATCAACATGGCTGCGGCAAAAGCCGGATTGGCAAAATAGAGGGTGGCAATGCCGATCAAGATCGCTAGTCCCCGTGCAATAAATTGGTCGATAATATGCACAACAATGATGGTCGTTCCCTTCGAGATATCATTGATCTTGTTGGAAAGGCTTCCCGCAAAGCGACGCTGAAAGTAGCGATAAGAATGATCGGTCAAATAAGAAAACATTGTATTCACGATGTCTGCTTTCATGGGGGGAAACGTTTTCAAGATCAGATAATCGTAAAAACGGAACACCAAAAAGAAAAGTAAGGCCAACACGACATAGGCGATTGCTGGCCATTTGACGGCTTCAATCAGGGCATCCCCGCCTCCCGAGGTCTCATAAACCCGGTCGATAATCACTTTCATCAAATAGGGAGTCAGCGACATGTTGAGGCCCCAGAAAAAGGCCACAAACGTGAGTCCAATCAATCCCCAAAGATATTTTCGGGAAAAATACCACAAAAAGCTAGAGAGGTTGGTGGGGATTTTATTCATATTTTCAATAAACCACAGAGACACAGAGGTACAGAGAGACTAATGTTAAAGGTGCAAGCTACTATTATTTTGAAGTGTAATTAGAAAGCTATAAATACAAAAGAGATATGCGATTATGGTCGAAATAAGTATAAGGAAATTAATCACAAAGATGGACCATGATAAATAGATTACCCATACCGAGTTATCTTTTCCTATATCCTGGTTATCTTTGTTATTTTATCTCTGTGCCTCTGTGGTTAATATAGGTTGTTAGGATGGACGAACAGCAAATGCGCATGGCTGAAGAACTTCTGTTCTCAGGCACCAAAAAACCCAGCTTCGCCAAAATGTTATTCTTCGGCATCTGCGATGCGGCGCGGGTGTTTCCTTTTCCTACCCCTTCCCCCAGCGAAGTGCAGAATGTTGATGAATTCGTTTCTAAATTAGATGCTTACGCACAAAAACAGATTGATGGCGACCTCATCGATCGCAACAAATTGATCCCCGAATCTGTCATTAAAGGCCTGGGCGACCTAGGAATGCTGGGGCTAACCATTCCTAAGGAGTTCGGTGGCAAAGGGATGTCTCAATATGCGTATTGCCGGGCGAATGAGACAATTGCCAGATATTGCAGCGGAACCGCACTCTTTGTGAATGCCCATCAAAGCATTGGCCTTAAAGCGCTTTTACTTTTCGGGACTCCAAAACAAAAAGATCGATGGTTAGAGCCGTTGGCAACCGGAGCCCAGCTCGCCGCTTTTGCTTTAACTGAGCCGAATGCGGGATCGGACGCAGCCGGGGTCGAAACGCGCGCTGTGTACGATCCGGTCAAAAAGGTGTATCGGATCAACGGCCAAAAACAATGGATTACTAATGGAGCGATTGCTGGGGTCCTGACAGTGATGGCAAAAACGGAAGTAGAGACGCCGCACGGCAAAGAAGATAAGGTGACCGCGTTTCTCGTCACGCCGGATATGCCAGGCTTCAAAGTCAAGGCGGAAGCGTTGGAAAAAGTGGGCATGCGTGGAACCAAAACCGCATTGTTAGAATTCAATGATGTGGAAGTCCCCGCCGAAAACATTTTAGGACCCTTAGGAGGCGGCCTGCGGGTATGCTTGACCGTATTGGATTATGGACGGGTGACCTTTGGCGCCTCATGTACAGGAACGGCCAAAGTGTTATTAGAAAGAGCATTGCACCATGCCAAAACTCGCTACCAGTTTAAGCGCCCTCTCGCTTCCTTTGGACTCGTCAAGAAAAAGCTCGCACGGATTGCTGCTTACACCTATGCGATGGATGCGGCTACCTATCTGACTGCCGGATTGCTTGACCGCGGCGAAGATGACATCATGTTGGAAGCGGCTATCCTCAAAGTGTTCACCAGCGATGCCTTGTGGCGTATCATTTATGACACCATGCAAATTTACGGCGGGCGCTCCTTCTTTACCGATCATCCTTTTGAACGCAACATGCGGGATGCACGCCTCAATATGATCGGAGAGGGATCTAATGAGGTATTGCAAGCGTTCATTGGGCTCGTCGGATTGCGCGATGTGGGCATGCAGCTTAAAGATGCGTTTAAAACCCCAGGTGATGTTGCCAAATTGTTAAAATCGGGGTGGATCCGCTTCACGCAAGCTTCGGTGCCAGTGCGCTCTGAGCGGCTCAAAAAAGAAGCCCGTCAGCTAACCTCCGCTGTGAAAAAATTTGGTTTTGCGGTGACTCGCGTCTTAGCTGAGCATCGCGAAGAGGTGATCGAAAAACAACTCACCCTTGACCGGCTAGCGACTGCAGTGACGATGCTCTACACCGCCGCTGCGGTCCTGAGCAAACTGGATGATGCCCTAGCTCAGAACGGCGAGCCCGACACACACTATGCGGTGGCTAAGTATTATTTCCATCATGCCCTTAAGGTATTTGAGCGTAAACTCAGCCGTCTATTTGACAATGATGACCTTGCTACAGAAGCGGTGGCGGAACTATTGACGGGGATTCCTGCATGGCGCACGTAAAAACATATTCTCTCTCCCTGCGCGACTTAAGCAAAAAAATCTTGGAAGAGGAAGCGATCATTCGTGAAGGGGGCGGCCCGTCCGGCAAAGAGCGGCAAGAGCGTTTAGGGCGCTTAACCGCGCGTGAACGGATCAAACGGCTGGTGGATAATCCGAACAAGTTTCTTGAGCTTGGGCTATGGGCGGCGTATGGAATGTATGAAGAGTGGGGCGGATTGCCGGCGGCCGGCTGTGTGACCGGCATCGGAGAAATCTCCGGACACGCGTGCATGATCATCGCTAACGACGCCACTGTAAAAGCTGGAGCGATGTTTCCGCAGTCGGTCAAAAAAGTGCTCCATATGCAACGGATCGCCTATGAATGCCGCCTCCCCATCATTTACTTGGTCGATTCGTCCGGTGTATTTTTGCCGCTGCAGGACGAAATCTTTCCCGACGAAGACGATTTTGGCCGGATTTTTCGCAATAATGCGGTCATTTCAGCGGCCGGCATTCCCCAGTATGCAGCCATCATGGGTAATTGTATTGCGGGGGGCGGCTATTTGCCGGTGTTGTGCGATAAACTGTTGATGACCGAGGGGAGCGGGCTCTATTTGGCTGGTCCAGCCCTCGTCAAAGCGGCAATCGGACAAGTGGTGGATACTGAAGAGTTAGGCGGCGCCGCCATGCACGCGCAAATTAGCGGTACAGTGGATTTCCGGGAAGCTAACGATGAAGAATGCATTGAACGGCTACGATCCTTAGTCGACTTATTGCCGCATGAGGAACCGATTAGTGAGCGGTTCGAGCCGGCGGTAAACCCGCAAGAATTGCTGGATCTCATCCCGGCCGAAGGGCAGCATGAATATGATGTCCATAAACTTCTTCAATGCATCGTCGATAAGAATACATTCCAGGAATACAAAGCCGAATATGGCACGACCTTAGTGACTGGCTACGCTAAGATCAATGGCATTCCGGTCGGAATTGTTGCCAGCCAGCGGATTCGTTCCACAACGGCGCGCGGAGAGGTCGAGATCGGCGGAGTTTTATATTCCGATAGCGCTGACAAGGCGGCGCGCTTTATTTTAGATTGCAACCAAACGCGGGTTCCTCTCATCTTCTTCCAAGATGTGGTGGGTTTTATGGTGGGAAAAGATGCAGAGCAGTCGGGAATTATTCGCAGCGGAGCTAAGCTCGTGAACGCGGTCAGCAATTCGATCGTCCCGAAAATTACGATTATTGTGGGCAATTCATTTGGCGCCGGCAACTACGCCTTATGCGGCAAAGCGTACGATCCCCAATTCATTTTTGCCTGGCCCAACGCAAAATACGCGGTCATGGGCGGCGATCAAGCTTCCGAAACCTTGTTCCATGTCCAGCAAAAGTCGGCTGAGCGGAAGGGGATCAAACTTGATGAAAAAGCAGCGCATCAACTACGCGAACAGCTTAAAAATAAATATGAAGCGCAAATGGATATTCGCTACGGCGCTGCCCGCGGATGGGTAGATGGGATCATTCAGCCCCAGCAAACCCGTTCCCTGCTGGTTCAACTTTTGCCGCTTGTGTTGCGCAAACCGCTGCAAGCACAATTTCATACTGGTGTGATTCAGGTGTAGAGATGGCGATTGTCAAAATAGGCAACGGATCAGGCTTTTGGGGCGATAACGGCGATGGACCGATCCAACTCGTCCAACAAACACACGATTTGGATTACTTGACCCTCGATTACTTAGCGGAAGTGTCGCTTTCCATCATGGCTGCCCAACGGGAAAAAGATCCGCAGACTGGCTATGCCAAAGATTTTGTCTCCCTGATTGAACGGCTCATTCCTTTTTGGCAAAACGGTTCCAAAGTGAAGGTGATCGCCAATGCCGGCGGCCTTAATCCCGCTCAATGTGCTAAAGCGTGTGCAGAAGTGCTCCGCAAGCATAAGCTTCGTAAAAAAATCGGCATTGTGGCTGGTGACGATATCCTCGAACAATTTAGAACCCTTGTTCAAGAACCGCTTCAGCCGAAACTGGTCACTGCCAATGCGTATCTTGGCGCACAGCCAATCGTCGAACTATTAAAGCAAGACGCTGAAATTGTGATCACCGGGCGGGTGGCCGATCCTTCCTTGACCGTCGCTCCGGTAGCTGCCCATTTTGGCTGGAACCTCAACGATTACCCCAAAATCGCCGCTGCAACCATTGCGGGTCATTTAATCGAATGCGGCACCCAGGTCACAGGCGGTATCTCCAACCTCTGGCCGAATATTCCAAACTTGGCAAACATTGGATTTCCCATCATCGAAATGGAACAGGATGGCACCTTCACTGTGACCAAGCCAAATGGCACTGGCGGAGTTGTCAACGAATGGACGGTTAAAGAACAACTGGTTTATGAAATTGGCGATCCGGATAACTACCTCTCTCCAGATGTCACCGCGTCGTTCTTAGGGCTGAAGTTGGAGCAAACTGGATCCGACCGGATCAAAGTAACGGGCGCCATTGGCAAACCGCCAACCGACAGCTACAAGGTCAGTTCCACCTATCGCGACGGCTACAAAACCGAAGGCACGCTTGTGATTTTCGGTCGCGATGCGTTTCAAAAAGCGAAAGCATGCGGCGATATCATCATGACCCGCTTGCAGCAATCAAATATGCTGCCTGAGGAGTTTACGTATGAAGGGATCGGTACCGGGTCAGTCGTTCCCGGTGTTTTAGACAATGACCAATATCCGGATAGCTTAGAATGTGTCTTACGCATCGCTGCTTGGGATCCTGAGATGCCCAAATTGGAGCGTCTGGCGCGCGAGATCGCTCCGCTAGTGACGAGCGGCCCGCCCGGAGTCACCGGCTACACGACTGGGCGTCCCCATATCCGCCCCGTCTTTAACTATCTGCCGGGGTTGATTCCGAAAGTGCAAGTCAAAGCGACGGTTGAAATGATGGAGACGACATGAACACCACCGAGATCCATCTTCGCGATATTGCGATGGCACGCAGCGGCGACAAAGGAAGTGATTCCAACATCGGTGTCATTGCCTTCAATCAAGCGGGCTATACATTTTTGCGGGACCAATTGACGGCAGATAAAGTGCAAGAGTTTTTCAAGCCGCTGAACCCCCTCCACACCACAAGGTACGACTTGCCAAACTTGTGGGCCTTCAATTTTGTTATTGAAGGCATTCTTGAAGGAGGCGGCAGCAGCTCCCTCCGGATCGACGCCCAAGGCAAAACCCTGGGACAAGCCCTGCTCGAGATGCCGCTTTTGATCCCGGTACACCTGTTTCCCCAATGCATCCTTAACCCACCCGCAGAAAGGACATCGTGATGGAAGACATTTTACTCGTTAACAACGATAATCCTGGCATTGCCTTGTTGACTTTGAACCGTCCAGAGAAACGCAATGCGCTAAATACAGCGCTTATTGAGGCATTAACTGAGCAAATTGAGACCCTTTCAAAATCGAAAGATAAACGGGTGATTATCGTGACAGGTGCAGGCATTGCTTTTTGTTCGGGATTGGATCTTCAGGAAGGCAATGATGAAAAAACGATTCAAAAACAATCGGACGGCTTAGCCAAATTGCTTAAGTTATATTATGAATGCCCTTTGATTACCATTGCAGCCGTAAACGGTCATGCGATTGCTGGCGGGGCAGGGATTTTTTTAGCCTCTGACTTTACGGTGGCAGTGGAGGGGGCTCGAGTCGGCTTTCCAGAAGTGCGCCGTGGTTTAGTCGCGGCGTTGGTTCTCTCGTTATTACGACGCAAAACGAACGAGAATAACATCTCGAAGCTGCTGTTTTTAGCGGAAAATATCGATGTGGCAGAGGCAAAATCGATGCAAATGATCAATGATATCGTTCCGCCGCGCCAGCTGATGAACTGGTCGCTTGATATTGCCAATCAAATCTTAAAAGGAGCGCCTGGCGCCATCGCCCGCACTAAGCACTTGATGCAATCATTGTATACACGTTCTCTCGACGAAGATATTGACATCTGCCTAAAAGTGCATGTCCAAGCGCGCCAAGACAAAGAGTCGCATGAAGGAATCGCAGCGTTTTTAGAGAAGCGTCAGCCTGTTTGGTGCAAGTGCAAATAGTTTTCTTCTCTCTGTGGTGAAATGCTTATGAATGGCCAGATCCACCGCTTGCGGGTTGTCGGGATGATTGTTTTGATCTAGGGTCCAACCCTGGGTGGGAGGAATGGGTAAAATTTGGGGTGCATCCATAATACCTTATTATTAACATTACTAATGTTATAATTTAATTTATGATAAGATCAAGTTAATAAAAACTAAGACAATCAGGATACAACGTTGTTGACTGAGGAACAAAAACTTAAAAAGGATGTTCGATGTTGACCTAAAAATTTTTAAACAGCTATGAATTTTACTACATAGATGTAGTTCATGCGACTGTTCTTCCGAAGAGCTTACGTTCTTCAAAATTCCAAAACTCTACATAAATTGAATCCATTCAGATTCGGAGGAAACATGAAGCTTAAAGTCGCATTCACATTCACCATTGGAATTTTATCGTTAATTTGTACACCTATCTTTGCTCAGAATGGAGTCGCGAGTCAAAATCCTGAAAACAAAACAGTCCAAAATAAAAAACCTAACATCTTAGTGATCATGGGAGATGACATCGGTTGGTTCAACATTGGTGCCTACCACCATGGGATCATGTCAGGCAAAACCCCGAACCTGGATAAACTTGCCAAAGAAGGGATGCTGTTTACTGATTATTATGCTGAGGCGAGCTGCACAGCAGGACGCGCAAATTTTATCACCGGACAACTTCCTATCCGCACTGGTTTAACGACTGTAGGACAGGCAGGAGCAGATGTAGGGATGCCGCAGCAAGCTTGTACCCTTGCCACAGCTTTAAAAGCGCAAGGTTATCTCACCGGCCAGTTTGGTAAGAACCACTTCGGCGATTTAAATAAATATCTTCCTACCGTCCATGGTTTCGATGAATTTTTTGGATACCTATATCACTTGGATGCCATGTCAGATCCTTATTGGTTTGACTACCCACAGGATTGGATCGATAAGACCGGTCCACGTAATTTACTCCATACCTGGGCAACAAATGTGGACGATCCCACCGAACAACCGCGTTGGGGTAAGATCGGCAAACAGAAGATTGTTGATGAAGGGCCTTTAGCTCCCTTTCCAGATATGAAAGATCTTCAGAATTGGCAAGTGGGTCGCACAGCCAAATACAATATGGAAACCATCGACGAAGAGTTAGTAAAAATGACTAACGGATTCATGGATAAAGCGAAGCAAGAAGGAAAACCATTCTTTATCTGGCACAACCCCACACGCATGCATATCTTTACTTTCTTAGCTCCGAAATACCAAGCGATGATGAATCCTGAAAGCAACTATAATGTATATGAAGCTGGGATGGCTCAATTAGACGATATCGTCGGACAAATTTTAAAGCACTTAGAAGAAATTGGTGAAGCTGACAATACCATTGTCATCTTTACGACTGACAATGGAGCCGAGGTGTTTACCTGGCCGGATGGGGGGATGACACCATTCCGTGCGACTAAAGGAACATCTTTTGAAGGTGGCTTCCGGGTCCCTTGCATTGTCCGTTGGCCTGGCCACATCAAACCCGGATCGGTCGAGAACCAGATCTTCTCAGGCTTGGATTGGTTTCCCACCCTTGTGGCTGCCGCCGGCAATCCAGATATCAACAATCAACTTCTTAAGGGTAGTCAAATTGGCGAGCGTACTTATAAAAACCACTTAGACGGGTATAATCAGCTCAATTTGCTAGAGGGCAAAGGACCTTCAGCGCGTCATGAGATTTTCTATTTTGTCGGTCCTCAATTGGGAGCGCTTCGGATTGATAATTACAAATATCAATTCATCCAACAACCTTGGGGATGGCCCGGTGAAAAGCTTATCACGGATATGCCTACCATTGTCAACCTGCGACAAGACCCTTTTGAACGGACACCCTCCACGAGAGGAGAAAGTTTGAATGAAATGGGAGGAAACTACATGGATGGTTTCTACGCCCGGCAATTCTGGCGTTTTGTATCCGTTCAACAGGTGGTTGGTAAACTAGCTAAAACGGCTATTGAGTATCCTCCCATGCAAGCTTCTGCTTCGTTCAATCTGTCTGCGATTAAAGAAAAAATTGATGAGGTGATACGTAATCAAGCTGGCCAGTAAAGCCCCTAGTTGGACACATCAAGCAAAAGATGTGTGGATATTGCATTTTTAGCTTGATACGTATGCGCTATACGCGGCAAACTCCAGGAATGATGTTTAAATATCTGCTCCTATTATTTACGTTTGTTACCGTTCATGGTTACAGTTCGTGCTGCCCTCCTTCGCTCAGTCGCTTTAATGAACAAGCGAAACCCTCTACCCCTTCGGGAATGGTATGGATCCCGGGCGGAGAATTCATGATGGGGTCCGACAATGAAGATTCTAAACCAGATGAAAAACCTGTTCATCATGTTAAGGTGGATGGTTTTTGGATGGATACGACACCTGTCACGAATAAGCAATTTAAAGAATTCGTCGATGCGACCGGCTACGTCACAACCGCAGAAAAAGCGCCCACCCTTGAAGAGATCATGAGTCAAGTTCCTTCCGGAACACCCCCTCCTTCTCCTGAGTTACTCGTGGCAGCGTCATTAGTTTTTAAACCGTCCAACGGACCGATCTCCCTAAGAAACAGCCATGCGTGGTGGGAATGGAAACCGGGTGCAAATTGGAAACATCCGCTCGGCCCTGATAGTACGATAGAAGGGAAAGAGGACCATCCGGTGGTGCAAGTTAGCTGGTACGATGCGCAAGCTTATGCTAAATGGGCAGGTAAAAGGCTTCCAACAGAAGCGGAATGGGAGTTTGCTGCTTTGGGCGGACAGAAAGATATGAAGTTTGTGTGGGGCAATGAGAAATTCTCTGAGGAATCCCCGCAAGCCAACATCTGGCAAGGAATTTTTCCTTATAAGAGCACAAAAGCGAATGGATATTTTGGAACTACCCCGGTCGCTGCTTTTAAGCCTAATCCGTATGGGTTGTACGATATGTCAGGCAACGTCTGGCAGTGGACCTCAGACCTTTACCACATTTCTTACTATCAGGAAGAAGCTAAGAAAGAGCTTTCAATCAATCCTCAGGGGGCAAAAACTTCACTCGATCCGCGAGAGCCGTATGCCACCAAATACGTCCATCGGGGCGGATCATTCTTATGTCACGACTCCTATTGCAAAGGGTATCGGATCACAGCACGCATGAAAACGTGCCCGGATACCAGTTTAAATCATCTGGGATTCCGCTGTGTGATGGCA
>JAGVLX010000026.1 GCA_020054065.1 Parachlamydiales bacterium
GATCAGTTTCCAACAGAACAAAGACAGTCCGTATCTCGGCGTGTCCCGCTTAGATGAATATACCCAGCAGCAACTGCGCATGATGGGAATGGATCAAACGAAAGCCGTCAAACTCTGGCGGCAAGTGTTGCTATTCAGAAGACTGTTCCAAGATTTCGGCAATGCCTCCTTAGTGGATCCGCAACTCTATAATCAGTTCTACGGATTTGCGAAAGAAACAGTGGAAGGGGATTCCTACCGTTTGCCGGTTCAACTACGGATACGCAGCTTCCGCGATCTGCAAAAACTGGAAACCTATTTGAATGCCGTCTCGCAGCGCCCGCAAGAAGGTAAGGAATTGCTGAATCTTCCCAAAACCTATTTAAGTGTGGAAGAAGTCGCGAAGCAAGCGCCCGAGCTGGTCCAAAAAACCTATAAGGTCCAACTCGCCGAAGTGGATAAAAAATCGCTCCAAACACGGGTGACAATTAAAGATACGTGGGCGTGGGAAGTGGATGATAAAAACTGGGAAACGCTGAAAAAAGAGTTCCCCACCTTAGGTGTGAAAGACGCCAAAACCCGCGATGCTCGCTTTGCAGCCTTAGATGCTTTGGACCCTGGAACCCGTTCTAAAGTGGATGCGTTCGCCCGTGCGGCGATTGTAGATGCCCATCCCGAATGGTTAAATGATGCGTTGAAAAATGCTAAGTCGGAAGAAATCACCTTTGGCCTTCGAAGAAAAGGCGGTCCGTTGCCGCTCATCGGTTTTGAAGATCATCAGAAGCTGGCTAAACAATTGGATGTACAAGATCATTTCGACCGTTTGACTGGCGATAATCAACATTTCTATGTTGTCAACGTGATTGAGAGAGCTCCGCAGGAAGAAGTGATCGCTTATGCAGTAGCTGCCAATGACGGCACGCTGGATGCGATGACAGCGGCACTTTTGGAAAAAGCTTATCCGCAGGTCCGTGAAAAATCGCCTGAATTGTATAAACAGGCCACGAAGGAATGGCGCCCCCTCAATGAAGTGAGCGATCAAGTGGCACAACACTATTTTGCGCCAATCCTTGACGCGATTAAGCAAGACCTTCCAAAAGAGAAGCAAAATGAGTCTTTGAATGCGGAAAGCTTGGCAGCTCTGCGCTTCTATCGCCATTTGGCTACCATTCGCGACCAAATCCAAAAAAATCCAAATGCTGCAGCGGAGTGGGTCACTACGACGGTTGAAACAAAACCCAGCCTGAAAGAGCAATGGAAGCTGATCAAAGAAGAAGGGAAGTTCGAACGGGGCGGACGCAGCTCAGATACTGAATCGCTCTTTAGCCTCGCCGTCAATGGGTGGTCGGATGTGATCAATCCTTCGACGGGCGACCTTCTGTTTTTCCAATTGAAAAAACGAGGTAGCCTCGATACGAAAGAGATTGTTGTCAAAGAAACGCTGAATGGTCAAAAGCTTCTTTCTGCGGATGCTCAAAAGGTATTGGCTAGATTGCTGCTCAACCAATGGAATTTAAGCCTCGAGTTCATGAATAAAAACACGAGCGGCGAAACCGCTTTCGAACCCGAAAGCTAAGACTAAATTTGGAGTGCGGTAACTTGTTACCGCTTTGTTAAGCGTGACTTTGTCACGCGTAATGAAACACTTCGTCTTAATACGCGCGACAAGTCGCGCTATTGAAAGCGGTGACAAGTTACCGCACTCCAAACTAAGGTGTATCTATGTTTGATAGCTCGATCAATTTAACTCCTTCGTCGTTTTTTTCATTCGAGCTTGATTGCCATTCTCTTCCTAAACCCGATGCCCGAGCGTTAAGTTCGAAGCATGTGCTGCCTGACCTGTCGGAACTGTGCAATGAAATCGCTTTTGCGGATGTGTTCATCGGATGGAATCCGCAAGGTGTCGCAGTCAGGGTTGTCGTCAACCAACCCTATGAACGGTCGGCCTACCCTGAATTTGCCCTAGGGGATAGCGTGGAGTTGTTCATTGATACACGCGATATGAAATCGGCTGGCTTCAATACCCGGTTTTGCCACCACTTCTGTTTCTTAGCGCAGCCTGTCGAACAATTTCAAGCAGCGGAGGTCACCCGTTTCCGCACCGAAGATACGCATGAGCATTGCAATCCTAAAGAGTTAAAGCTCGCAGTCGACTTGAAGAAAAATGGTTATACCTACGATCTATTCATTCCTAAAAAATGTTTGGTCGGTTACGATCCAGAGCAGTTTGATCGTCTCGGTTTTTCTTATAAAATCAATCGATGGGGCAAACCTTCGCAACATTTCGGAATCACATCAGCCGAGTTTCCCATTGAACAATACCCCTCATTGTGGTGCAGTTTGAGATTAATGACATGAAAACAGCCTTATATTCCAAGCATGTAGCGCTCGGTGCGAAGATCATCGATTTTTCCGGTTGGGAAATGCCGTTGCACTATACAGGAATTTTGGCTGAGCATGCCGCAGTCAGAAACCAGGTCGGCGTTTTCGATGTCTCCCATATGGGAGTTGTGATCATAAAAGGAAAAGATGCGGAACCCTTTTTGGAGTATCTGTGCACCAATAGCATCTTGCACAAACCTGATCTGTCAGCTACCTATACAGTCCTTTGCGATGAAAGAGGCGGGTGTGTTGACGATACGATCGTGTTTAAAATTTCTCCCCAGCATTTCTTCTTGGTCACCAACGCCGCAAACCGGCAAAAAGACTTACAGCATATTCAGAACATCAGCAAAGCGTTCAACGTCAAAGTGACCGACCGCTTTCAAGAGGATGGGATTTTAGCCGTCCAGGGCCCGCTGGCCGAACCTTTAATTCGCGATGTGTTCGGGGATCAAGAAGCATCCCTAAAACCGATGCGGCTGATGGAAACCCAGTTTGGCGGAGTCAAGCTCATGCTATCCCGCACGGGCTATACAGGGTCTTGCGGTTTTGAAATCTATGCGCCGAATCAAATCTTGTTGTCCCTCTGGGAAGCATTATTCGAGAAAGGAAAAAAATATCAGATTAAGCCAGTCGGATTGGGAGCGCGGGATACCTTGCGTTTAGAAATGGCATATGCCTTATATGGGCACGAGATTAATGAATCTATCGCCCCCACCGAAAGCGTTTCGGCTTGGACCGTGAAGTGGCAGAAAGAAGATTTCTTGGGCAAACAAGCCTTGCTTGAACTCGAAACAGCGGGTAAGAAACGCGCCGAACAGGGAATTGTCTTGCTAGAAGGGGGAGTTGTGCGGGAAGGAGCACAGGTGTTCAATCAGCAAGGGAAACAGATCGGCACCGTGACGTCCGGCAATCATTCTCCCACCATGAACAAATCGATCGCGATCATTTTGGTGGATGAACCATTGGCGATTGGCGATCAAGTCCAAGTCAAAATACGGGACCGGCTTGTGCAGGCAGGGGTGGTTGATTTCCCTTTTATCAAGGTAAAACAGTAGGTATACACATGAAAAAATTTACTGACTCACATGAATGGATCGACTTGCAAGGGAGCGGCGGAATTGCCACGATCGGGGTAACCGATCATGCGCAACATGAACTGGGGGATATTGTCTTTGTCGAATTACCGAAAGTGGGAAAAGAGATTAGCGCCGGACAGCCGGCTGCGGTCTTGGAATCCACCAAAGCGGCTGCCGATGTCTATGCGCCCGTGGCGGGAACCATTGTAGAGGTGAATCAAGCGCTGTCCGAGCAGTCCGATTTAATCAACAAGGCGCCAGAGCGCGAGGGGTGGATCTTCAAGCTTAAGGTGAACGATCCAGCTGACCTGGAAAAATTGATGGATGAGTCTGCTTACCTATCTAGTTTAAAATAGGACGCACGATGGATTTTGTCTCTAATGCCGAAACGCAAATCCGCGACATGTTGAAAACGATCGGCATCCAGTCGATCGATGAACTCTTTCAAGCAATTCCTTTAGAGTTAAGGGTGGCGAAGCCCAAGCATGATGATGGGTTGTCTGAACTCGAAGGGGTGCGGCTGATCGAGTCTATTGCAGCCAAAAATAGTTATCCCTGTTTTGAAAATTATTTGGGCGCTGGCGCTTATGAACACCATGTTCCGGCCATTATTTCCAGCCTATGTTCAAAAGGAGAATTCCTATCTTCCTACACTCCTTATCAAGCGGAAGCCTCTCAAGGGATGTTGCAAGCGATCTTTGAATTTCAATCTGCCGTGTGTGCGCTGACTGGGCTAGATGTCTCCAATGCATCACTCTATGATGGGGCATCTGCTTGTGCGGAAGCAGCCCTCATGGCACTAAGATGCCATCCCGAACGAAAACGGGTCGTGGTTGCAGCATCCCTCAATCCTTTTTATCAAAAGGTTATCCATCAATATGTGAACAAACAGGAGTACGAGATTGTAACAGTCCCGTACGCGGACAATGGACATATCGACCTCCCTAAGTTAACCAAAGCCTTAAAAGGGAAGCCGGCCTGCGTTATCTTGGGATATCCCAATTTTTTTGGAATCATTGAGGAATGGCACACCGTGATTCCCCTCATCAAAGAGGCGGGCGCATTCACCATTTTATCTGCGAATCCTTTGGTATATGGAGTCTATGCGTCGGCAGCAGAATTAGGCGCAGAGATTGCCGTAGGCGACCTGCAGCCATTCGGCATGCCGCTGAATTTTGGCGGCCCCTACGTCGGATATATTGCCTGCAAGCAAGAGTATGTCCGGCAGTTGCCAGGAAGGATTGTGGGAGAAACTGTCGATGTCGAAGGGCGTCCAGGGTTTGTACTGACCCTCCAAGCCCGTGAGCAGCATATCCGGCGGGAAAAAGCGACTTCCAATATCTGTACCAATGTGGCGTTGGCGGCGTTGGCAACATTAATCGGCATGGCGTGGTACGGCAAGGAGGGCGTGGCAAAATTGGCGCTCACCAACTATCAGCGTGCGGCGTATTTGCGGGAAGCGTTGGCGAAGCTGCCGCAAGTTAAAATTTATGGCACGGGACCCTTCTTCAACGAATTTGCGGTTAGCTTTGGGTGCCCGGCTAAAAAAGCCTTAAAACAGTTTAGAAAGCATCAGATTGAGCCCGGTGTTCTGCTTTCGGAATGTTATCCCAAATTTAAAAACACCTTTTTAGTTTGCGTCACCGAGATGAAAACGAAACAGCAGCTTGATCGCTATGTGGAAGTGGCAAAAGGGTTGAATGCCGAAAGATGATACAGATACTGACCCATCGCGGATTAGAGCCCACCCGGTCTGATTTCTACAGTGAATCCACTTTAGAGGCGTTTACCGATCATTTGGAACGGGGATATGGGGTGGAGCTGGATGCCAATTTCACTCAAGACGGGATTGTCATTTTTCACGATCCGACCCTGAGCCGAATGACGAGCGAAGCCGATGCGCGTCGAATAGCGGAATTAACGACCCGTGAATTGCTGCAGCTTAAACTGCCGAACGGACGGTTGGCGACCTTCGCGGAAATTGCCCAGGTGGCGCAACGGTTCCCGAATCAAACCATTGCGCTCCATTTCAAAGGGGGATTTCAAACTGAGACGAATACAGATCGTTTAGTGGATGCTTTAAAAGAGTGGTCTGCGCCCCTAACAAATCTGCTTGTGATTGATGTCACACCGCATACCGCGCAGCGGATGAAGCGGCAGATACCGGAACTGCATTTAGCCGCCTCTGTCGCCCACCCCTATGATATCCAGCGTTATAATGGAGCGATCCATGGCACATTGATGACGATGGAAGAGCTATTAAAACAGGCGAATGGACTTTATACGGTGGCGTGGCTGGATGAGTGGGATTTGAGCGCCCTCGGTGAAAATGGCCAAATCAATCCTAATGGAAAGAGAATGTATACTCCCGAACGGTTTAAAGTTTTGCGCGAACACGGCTTTAAAATTAGTCTCGTGACGCCTGAGTTGCATGGAACCTCTCCAGGGTTGCTTGGGGGAGAAGCCCATCCAGACGCAAAACCTCTGCCGCACTTGTTGAAACGCATCGAAGAGATTGTCCGCTTGAAGCCTGATTATATCTGTACAGATCATCCAGAAGAAACCAAACGCATGATCCAACAATTGGGGATCTGATGGCTGCCTTGTTAAAAAAGATGTTCAAATCACTGTTTTCGAAAAGAGGAGATCCGTTTTCTGATCAGTTCACCTTGCTCCAGGGCAAACCCGTGGAAGTCATTTTCGATGTGGGTGCCCATGTCGGGCAAACAACCTTGAGCTATCTGAACCATTTTCCCCAGGCAACGATCCATGCATTTGAACCGTTTCCAGAATCGTATCAACAGCTCTGCAAGCATGTAGGCGACGACAAACGCGTGAAGACATATCCGGTTGCCTTGGATGAATCGGCCGGCAAGAAAACATTGTATGTCAATACCGTCTCCGACACCAATTCGTTGCTTGCCAACGATCAGCAAGCTCACCATTGGGTAAACCCGCATGCGCTGCAATCGAAGTCCCAAATCCAAGTCGGCTGCGAAACGTTGCTGGGTGTTTGCCGCCAGGAACTGATTCAGCGTATCGATATTCTCAAATTGGATACCCAAGGATCAGAGTTGCGTATTCTTAGTGCTGCCAAAGACTTATTAAAACAGAAACAAATTCGGCTGATCTATACGGAAGTCAATTTTGTGCCGCTTTACTCGGGACAGGTGTTTTTCCATGACCTATGCGCATTTCTGTATCACTATAACTACCAGTTGTTCAACCTCTATCAGGTCCGCCGGACTCCAGAAGGGCAAATGAAATGGGGCGATGCGATCTTCATCCCCGACAAATTTTAGCATGCGAGGTGATCGTGAGTTCTACCATTTTAAAAAGCATGAAATGAATCTTACTTTGAGGTCACTATGAGCTCCACACTTTTAAAAAGCATGAAATGAATATTACTTTGAGGTCACTATGAGCTCCACACTTTTTAAAAAGCATGAAATGAATATTACTTTGAGGTCACTATGAGCTCCACACTTTTTAAAAAGCATGAAATGAATATTACTTTGAGGTCATTATGAGCTCCACACTTTTTAAAAGATCCCAAAAAGGGCAGCACGCATACAGCCTGCCGAAAGACGAACCGGAGTTTCAACAATTTGTTCCGCCGCAGCACTATAAGCGGCAGTCGCCGATCCCTTTGCCAGAGATTTCGGAACTCGATCTTACCCGCCACTTCAATGAGCTGGCTCACCGGAATGTGGGGATTGACAATACATTCGTCCCGTTGGGCAGTTGTACCATGAAACTCAATCCGCGGGTAAATGAATATGCAGCTGCGCTGCCAGGATTTACCCGTACCCATCCGCTTGCGCCGGTTGACACCGTTCAGGGCAATCTGCAAATCATTTGGGAGTTGATAGAAATTTTATGCCACGCATGCGGAATGACCGCTGGGACATTAACGGCGAACGCGGGAGCACAAGGAGAGTTCGTTGGGATTAAAATGATCGCTGCCTATCATCGCGAAAAGGGAGATCTGCAACGCAACGAGATTATTATCCCGGACTCTGCCCATGGAACGAATCCGGCGACAGCGGCCATGTGTGGATTTAAGACGGTGGCGATCCCTTCGACGCCGGATGGCGATATGGACTTAACCGCGTTAGCGAATGCCCTGTCTGAAAAGACAGCTGGATTGATGCTAACCAATCCGAATACGTTGGGGTTGTTTAGCCCTAACATTACGAAGATTGCCGGATTGATTCACAAAGCAGGCGGCCTGCTGTATTATGATGGGGCTAACTTGAATCCGATTTTGCATGTGACCCGTCCTGGGGCCATGGGATTTGATGTGATGCATATTAATTTGCATAAAACGTTTTCTACACCGCATGGCGGGGGAGGCCCGGGATCGGGTCCGGTCTTATGCAACGATAAGTTAAAGCCGTATCTGCCGATGCCTCGGATTGAAAAGGAGGGAGAGCAATTTAAAATCGTTTGGGAGGATCAGTGCAGCATTGGAGCGATTTCCACCTTTTTTGGTAATTTTGCGATTTATTTACGCGCTTATCTCTATGCAAAGCTGCATGGAGTGTTTGGTTTGCGGCATAATGCCGAGATGGCAGTGTTGAATGCAAACTATTTGAAAAAGCGTTTGGGGGAGTTGTTTAAGATTCCGTATCCGCAGCCATGCATGCATGAATTTATTTTGCAGACCACGCCATATAGCGAGAAGAATTTGAAGGCGTTGGATTTTGCGAAGCGGTTGTTGGATTATGGGTATTATGCACCGACGATTTATTTTCCGTTGATTGTGAAAGAGTGTATGCTGGTCGAGCCGACAGAAAGCGAGTCCAAAGCGACGTTGGATGCCTTTGTGGAGGCTTTGGCAAAGATTTGTCAGGAAGATCCAGAGGTGTTGCGTTCTGCGCCGCACAGCACGCCGGTGCGCCGTCTGGATGAGGTTTTGGCGGCCAAAAAACCTATATTAAAGCACGCAGCAGAATAAAACAGGACAAACACGACATACAGGACAGAATTGTCGTGAATGTCCTGTATGTCGTGTTTGTCCTGGTCCTGCTACCCAAAAAACTTCCAGCGGCCCTCTTTGACATAATGGAACACCTTGTCTTTCATGTCATTCAAAAAGGGGATCACTGTGTTCTGGAAATACCCCTTCTCTTGCGGGGTCAACACAAGTCCTTCTTTCAAGGCTACGCTATGATTTAATTCCTCTAAACGGTCGAACAGCTTCGTGCGTTCCTTGGCAGTTTGCTTTAATGCCGCTTCATCGCCATTGAACGACCCTAGGGAATCATGCAACGCCTCAATTTCCTGTTTGCACTCTTTCAGCGCTTCTTCAAGGCTCTTTCCCTCTTTCTCTTCCAGCTTGTTCAAATAGGCTTGCTTGGCGGCCTCGGAGGGGAACACTTCATGGATCTCACATTTGTAGTGCATCTGGCACTTTGATCGTAAACTGACCAAAAAACCATAGACGCGCGAAAGCTTTTGTCCAACTTCGTTGGAGATAATCTTACGGTCCACTAAAGCGCGGATCCGCTTAAAACTATTGGTCTCTGTGATTCCATGCACCTGGCATAAATAGGCAATTAACGTTTGCGGAAATCTCCAGAAATCTTTCTTGATATCGATCAAATCATGAATGGGCAGTTTTTTTAAGCAATGCAACGCGTTAGTAGGGATCGTTTTGGCAAAGAGTTCTTGCGCACGGGTCCGTACACTCACTTTCGCTTTATCTTTGACGGGGCTAACCTGCTGCTCTTCCGGGCGGTTTTGTAAAATCTTCTGCCTTTCCCGAACAAAGCGATCCACCAGCTTTTGTTTCGCCGGTGTAGGATCAATCGCCAAGCACTCGGTATACACTCCGGCATTTTTGATTAATTGCTCCAAACGCACATTGGATTTCTCTTGCTTTGCTTTTAGCTCTTCCGCTGTGGCAGCGATCTGATCAGACATATGGGGTTTGGTCCAGGCCGCAAATTCATGGGGTTCGGCAATGAAGGTGGCTGTCCCGCGCGAGCGGCTGAAATCACCAACGGTGTACAATCCATGCAGGTAGGTGTTCACTTCCGCATCTTGATCCTTCAGATCAGAGCTTAAACTTAAGGTGTTGACGTCGCTTCCATAGTCCGGATTGGCGTAGCGCCATCCATAGCTGCGGAAGAACGGGGTTGCTCCCCCGTAACAGGCGTGGATGCCATAATTTTCACCAGCTGTGGCTTCACCGAGCTGATGGATGCGGTCTGCGACATATTGGGAGAGCATCTCAAAATATTTTAAATTTTCAGGGGTCTTTTTCTCGATCAACATGGCGTAATCGAGGTCGGGGTAGGCGCCGCCATCATCGCGGGCTGTCGAACCAAAGACGATGGGGGAATATTCACATGGCTTTTTCCCGATTGTTTTTTCAAGCGCGCGTTCGCCATCCTCAAAAAAGAGTTTTAACAAGCGTCTTAGATGGGTTCCAGAGGCACGGCCGACCGCTTCGGCGTGCTGGCCGACATATTTTTCGGATTGGAGAATCGATTGGATTTGCAGACGCATTTCGTTCAGAATCTCTTTGCCCTGATTTTGTTGTTCGAAGATGCGGTTGAGTTCTTTAAATTTGTTGGGCTTCTTTTTCAGATCAGATGGTCTTAGACAATGTTCGGTGGAAACATTTGGATTTTTTTCAGGTTTCGGCGGTTCAGGTTTATAGGTGTTATACACGTCTGTGACGGGGTTGTTGGATAAGTAGGGAGTGGTGACCCGATCGTTCCAAAAATTGATCCGATACGGGTTTACATAGGGATTGAAGAGGGTAGAGAGGTAATTGGGCGGCTGCCCGAGGGTGGTGATTGGATTTGGACGAAAACCTGAGAAATTTACTCTTATGAAATTAAGAGAATTGAATGATAACATAAGACACCTTGGTTAGTACTTATGTAATCCATTATCCTCCTGCAATTTTAAAAGATTATTAAAACAATAATAATTAAATTTAAAATTGATTAATAATTTATCACAAAGCGTAACAGACCCTTCGGGGTCCCCTAACGGGAAATAACTAAAAGGAAATTCAACACGAAGGCGCTAAGACACGGAGATGAAGTTTTGGTGCATCATGTTCGTTATGAATTATGCTCTTTGTGCCTTTGTGTCTCCTAAATAACAAACTGCTATTTCGTTGATTTTTAGGTTTATATACATATCCAAGTTTCATTGCCGCTGATGTCTTAAATTCAATTCAAACACA
>JAGVLX010000062.1 GCA_020054065.1 Parachlamydiales bacterium
ACCGCAACGCCGATGGTTGTGCCTGCGATTAAGAGAGCGCCATTCCTGTCTTTGAGGGCGTCATCTAACCGTTTCCATGTTTTTGAGACCCCATAGGTAATTCCCGCGGCTATTGCATATTTCGATGCTTCGCCATACCAAGTATTAGCGTGATTTTTTACGGTTGCACCTACAGGCAAATACAACAGAACAATATCGATTGCTTTTTTGACGGTGACGCCTACGAATGCGACGGCTGCGCCTGAGCCGGGAAGAACAACATAGCGGACTCCTTTGACGACCGCGGCCGCTAGTGTGGCTGCGGCTGCTGTATCTAGTGCATGCTTAGATACTTGCAATCCTACTGCTTTGATATCGAAAGCCATTTCCTACCTCATCGGGTTAAATTTTTCTCCGCTGAAACCTTAGAACATGTCGAAATTCGACGCAACACAATATTGTGGAAGAGAATTTTGTTTGCTTTGGCATGCGATTTGCTACTTAGTGTTATCTAAAATCGCTTGACAGAAGTACTTGATAAATCACGAGAGGCATACAATAAAGGTAGAGAGGAGTGGAAGAGAGGAGAAAGGTCTATGAAAAACATTAGAGATCACATCCTTGAGTTCTCCCGGGCATTGACAAAAAACGACCAAGTCGTTCTGCACCCTTCTGGGGAGTGGGAAATCAAACAAACCTACTTCACCTTCATGGGCCAATCTTACTCTCAAAAAAACATTGAACAGCTGCTGAAGATGTTTAACAAGCAAATGGATGCGCTTGAGAAACATCCGATTCTATTTCCGCTCCGCACGAAAATGGCGTTGGTGCAGCCGATTAACTATGCGGGTTTTATTGAAGCGGCGTGGGCACTTGTCGACCGCTTTGGCGATGTGACCTTAGGCAAGGTGGAAGCATTGATTGATGGATTAAGACGAAGAATCTTAGGGCTGCAGTACCGCTTAGAGTCGCTGAACGGAGGCTTCGGACGGGGTGCCCTCGATCGCAAGCTCTTTGATCAATTTTTGACAGCCGCAAAAGAGTGGAAAAAAACGTTGCATATTTATGAAACCGATGAGTTAAGTCCCCTGGAAATCCGAAAAATCGAGGAGCTGTGTGGCTATGGTGAATTTGCCGAGTTTCTCTTTTATAACGATAACTTGTTGAAAGAATTCTTTTTATGGGCGCTTCGGGATAAAAACTCGGTTGCTGTGTTTGTGGAGTTTCCGGCGCTGCAAGAAACATTGAGCAGATGTGGATTGCAGCAGCGACTTGGGCGGTTTGACGGGATTGCGTTAAAATTGAATAAAGTGCCTGTAAGCTCCCATGAAAATGTGAATGTGGCACACAAAATTGTCACGCTGCCATTTGAGGGAAGGGAACTATCGATCTTGGATGAAAGCAAAATGGTGACCTTTCAAGGCAATTACAAGCTGAGCATCCGTGAGGTGTTCGAGATCTTTTATAATAAGTTTAAAAAAGTAGGCAATCTGGAGTTCTTCAGCCAAGGGATTGTGAACTGGAACGCGCATAAGCTGGGTTGGTGGGATGAAGTCGGGGGAACTTATCATACGATCGATTTATATCAGAATGAGTGGTGGAACCAGCTGCCGTTGTTTGAAACCATTACTCCAGAAGAAGCCGAACAGCGTTATGGAATCCGCGTCGATGAAGACCGTTGGGTGGTTGCAGCGACTGCGACGAGGGGAGCCAGTACTTTGGACTTTGAAAATACCCACGCGTTCTTTGAGATTGCCATCCCGCAAGCGAGCGGACAATACCGAATCTTTAACTTCGGTAAATTCGGTGTTTACTTTCCGACGACCTTTTTTGAGAACCTGACGACCTTTGCAGAGACGATGCACGCCACTGTGGCTTATCCGGACGAGAATGTATTCTATAGCCATCGTCAGACAGCTTATTTCCCCTTCTTGTTTGAACGTCAGGAAGGATTGGCATTGATGGATGCGATCAAACGGGACATCTTTTTAGCCCGCGAAGCTAACTTCGTCTATCAGATCGAATCGGAGAACTGTGCGAAATGGACGCATGAAATCTTGGTTGAAACGTTGGGTGCGGAGAGAGTCCC
Source organism: Parachlamydiales bacterium (assembly GCA_020054065.1). Lineage (GTDB taxonomy): Bacteria > Chlamydiota > Chlamydiia > Chlamydiales > JAEYWL01 > JAGVLX01. Next base: position 2,069 of record JAGVLX010000062.1, read on the forward strand.
TAACCTGTATAAGATGTCATTGTTAGATACCGAGCCAACTGGGATTGTCAGCAAGATTTTCAATATGATCAAAAAATTACCAAAGGACTTCCAAGTGGGGATGTTGACAGCGATCCACTTTCCATTGGGAGCTTGGAAAGGACGAGAAATCAAAGAAAACGGTAACGTGGTCCGGAAAAATTTAATCAGACACAACTTCTGGAATACAGCCGAAGTTTATCTCCCAGCGTTCTTAAGCCACCAGAAAGAGACCGGTGCTTTATCTGTCGGAACCGTCAAGGTCGAAGACACGGGGTTCTTGAGAAGAGCTGGCAAGCTGTTAGAACGTTTTGTTGGGTAAAAGGACAAACGACGCAACGACCTAAAGGACCCAAACGACCAAAAGGACCAAAATTTTAATTTTTGGTTATTTTGTCGTTTAGGTTGAAAAAATACAACGCTTGAACCAAGATTCCATCAATCGGTTTACGCGCTTTGATGACAGCCTGCACTTCCTCCTCGGTTAACAAAACTGTCTTAAGCACCTCAGATTGCTCTAAGACGGGTGTGGCGATCCACTTGGCACGGGACCCCTTGACCACGTACAGTTTTTGATTGCATAGGCCAGGGAAGGGGTACGTTTCGCCGATGACGGCAAAATGTTCAGCTGTGTACCCCGTTTCTTCCAATAGCTCCCGCTGTGCACCCGCGAGCGGCGATTCCTCTCCTTCCAGAAATCCACCTGGCAAAGATAAGACTGTGTGGCCGGTCGGATGGCGGTACTCCTCGTTCAAGATAAACTTCCCTTCTTCCGTTTGGCACAGCACGACCGCAGCATTCGGCCGGTGCGCTTCGATCGTAAAATAACGGTGGTCTTGCCCATTAGAATAATGAAGGACATCTTTGCGGATGCGGATAAAGTCATTAAAAACAATCTCGCTCGATTGAACGGTTGGGAGTTTCAATTCCTCATTA
>JAGVLX010000111.1 GCA_020054065.1 Parachlamydiales bacterium
ATCATTACGGCATCTGATTGCGAGGGAGCGGGGAAAATGTTCCATGTCTCGACATTGGATCCGGTGAATCCGCCTAAAAATCCGGACGGAACGATCGATTACACCCAAGACTTCTTTGCAAAACCTGCCTACCTTACGGTGTCAGGGCAGTTGAATGGAGAAATCTACGCCTGCGCTTTGTCGGATATCTATACCTTCGGACCCACCTTCCGCGCGGAGAATTCTAATACCTCGCGCCATTTGGCGGAGTTTTGGATGATCGAACCCGAGATGGCTTTTGCGGATTTGAATGATAACATGGATTGTGCAGAAGCGTATTTAAAGTTTGTGCTGAAGTTTTTGATGGAGAACAACCCTGAAGAGATGCAGTTCTTTGAAAAGTTTGTTTCCAATGGGTTGATCGAACGGCTGCAGCATATCATCAATACGCCGTTTGAGCGCGCGACTTACACTTATGCAGTCCGCATTCTGGAAAAATCGAACAAGTCGTTTGAATATCCCGTGAAGTGGGGAGCAGATCTGCAGTCAGAGCATGAGCGCTTTTTGGCCGAAGAGTTTTTTGCGAAGCCGGTGATCATTACCGACTATCCAAAGCAAATTAAAGCGTTCTATATGCGCAGCAATGAAGATAATAAAACGGTGGCTGCGATGGATGTCTTGGTGCCGAAGGTAGGGGAGATTATCGGCGGCAGCCAGCGTGAAGAGCGTTTGGATGTGTTGGAAGCTAAGCTGGCGGAAAACAACCTGAACAAAGAGGATTATTGGTGGTACCTAGAATTGCGCAAATATGGTTCAGTGCCCCATGCAGGTTTTGGAGTCGGCTTTGAGCGCTTAGTCCAATTTGCGACCGGCATGGAAAACATCCGCGATGTGATTCCGTTCCCACGCTTCCCCGGCAGCGCAACGTTCTAAAAATAAATATGGAGTGCGGTAACTTGTTACCGCTTTGTTTAGCGTGACTTGTCACGCGTAGTGTAAAACGAATTTTCACATTACGCGCGACAAGTTGCGCTATTGAAAGCGGTAACAAGTTACCGCACTCCAAATTTTATTTTTCTATCCTGTTTGAATTAGCTGGAAACAACCAGCATCTTATGGGAAAGCTTTTCGAGGTGTCTGACGGTGGCGCCGGCGATCAACGCTTCTGCGTCTGACAAAATTTGATCGGTTTTTTGCTTATGAATCTTCAACGTCCGGTTGATCTGATCAATATTCATCAAGGTAATCCCTGACACTGTCCTCAAAGAAGGATCCGCATTGCGTGGGACCGACAAATCCATGATTAGTTTCGGCTTTGTAATTGTTTCCACTTCATGGCGGTGCAGCAAATGATTCGGCGATTTGGTCCCTAAAATAATCCAATCGAACTCTGTCCACTGGTTAAGCTCACCCCAGGGCATCATCTCAATCCCTTCGATCGGGGCATGAAGCCTTGATCGATTGCACAAAGAAACGCAATCATACCGTTTATGTTTCAGAAAATTCAGAATCTTAAAATTGATTGCAGAAGCTCCCACGAACAAAATTCTGGGGAAGTTTTCTCCAAAAAAATGACGGCCGATATGCCAGATGGCGTCTTCAATGTCAGGCATGCCGCGGGTCATTTTTAACTGCGTGCGCACTTGCTTGCCGATTTTAAGAGCATTTTGAAACAAAAAATGTAGTTCACGCGGCAGCAGCTGATATTTTAAGGCCGCTTCATAAGCGGTTTTCACCTGCCCTTGAATCTCCGTTTCCCCTAAAATGGCACTGTCCAATCCGGCTGTAACCCGAGCTAAATGACTAAAACAGTCTTGGCTGAAATAGGAATACAGTTTTTGGTCAAACTCCTCATCCACTTCTTCCCGCAAGGTATTGAGAATATGTCCATGCGTGTCCACTAAACAGGGAGACGTAAAATAAATCTCCGTACGGTTGCACGTGGAGAGCAGCACACAGGTGTGTTCCGAAAGGGGAGTAAATCCGGGACTAAACCGCCGCTGGCAGGCTTTCGCTAATAGTTCACGCACCCTTAATTCAGCTAGCTTGTGGTTAATCCCGACAACACCAAAATGCATGTTTTCTCCGCTATAAAAAAACTTTTATAGGGGATGCATGAATTATTTTAAATTGTTAATTAGCTCTTTGGTTTGTTGGACATTAAGCCATTCTGGATTTGAATCGGAGCCGTAGACAAAACCTGACGGAACAAACTTCCCTTCTGCTCCTAGTTTTGCTTTTCGCTGTTCCAAGGAGGTGTTGAAGAGCGCAGGTAAGATGGTGTAATACTTCGGATACTCGACGGTAAAGCGGGCTTCATCCGAACTGATCAGCAATTCATGCACTTTTTCACCGTCGCGGATCCCCACCACTTTCCGTTCGACTCCCGGAGCCAATGCTTCGGCAAAATCGACGATTTTGATACTGGGGATTTTGGGAACGAAAATTTCGCCTCCACGCATATCCTGGAGCCTTTTTATGACAAAATCGACTGCCTGATCGATGGTGATCCAAAACCGGGTCATCCGCTCGTCGGTGACGGGTAAGAAAGGCGATTTTTCAGCGATCAGTTTTCTCCAATACGGCAGCAAGCTGCCGCGGCTGCCGATCACATTGCCGTACCGAACGATGGAGAAAATGGGAAATCCACGTTTCCCGACATACACGTTGCCGGAAATGAAGACCTTGTCGGAACAGAGTTTCGTCGCTCCATACAAATTGACTGGATTGACCGATTTATCGGTTGAAAGGGCAATCACCCGTTCGACTCCGCGTTCGATGGCGTTGTCGATCACATTCATTGCGCCGAGGATATTCGTTTTGATGAATTCGCTTGGGTTATATTCCGCGGCGGGAACTTGTTTGAGAGCGGCGGCGTGGATGACGACGTTTACTTCTCTAAACGCGCGGGCTAGTCGTTGCGAGTCGCGCACATCCCCTAAGAAATAGCGGACCCGGTCGGAGTTAAAGAGGGGATCCGATTGCTTCATTTCCCACTGTTTGAGCTCATCGCGGCTAAGGATAATGACCTTAGCGCACTCACTGTCACGTAGCAATTTGGCGGCGGCAGCCCGGCCAAAAGAGCCGGTTCCTCCAGTGATTAAGATTATTTTTCCCTTAAGTGAATAGGTCATCTTGAGGCTCATCTTAACTTAACCCGTTAATTCTCAAAATGAACTTTCGCTTTACAGAATAAAATTTTTGTATATAATTGATTGTTAGTTACTTATAACAAAAACTCTCAATGCATTCACGAAATGGCTCAATTTCTAGAGCTGGATTTTCATTTTTAAAATGTGCTAACTTTGCGAGTCAACCTGGGGTCATGCTCAATTCTTCGATGCTTAGATCCCCTAGATAAGGAAGGCAGAATGGCTAAAAAATATGACGAAAGTGCCGTCCAAACGCTGGACGCCTTATCCCACATCCGTCTGCGCTCAGGCATGTACATCGGAAGATTGGGCGATGGTTCCAATCCTGACGATGGGATCTATGTCATGCTGAAAGAAGTGATCGACAATAGCGTAGACGAGTTCATCATGAAAAACGGTAACAAAATCGTGGTCAGTGTGAATGAAGAGACCGGTTTGGTATCGGTGCGTGATTATGGGCGCGGCATTCCCCTGGGAAAGGTGATCGATTGCGTCAGCCAAATTAATACCGGTGCAAAATACAATGATGATGTATTCCAGTTCTCGGTTGGGTTGAACGGGGTTGGCACCAAAGCGGTCAACGCACTGTCCAGCCATTTCTTAGTGCGCAGTTTTCGCGATGGACATTATGTGGAAGCGGCGTTTTCTCAAGGAAAGCTTCTTAACGAAACCAAAAAGAGCACCAAAGAACCTAACGGCGTTTATATCGAGTTTATTCCGGATGTCGAAATTTTTCGCAAATACAAATTCCAGAAAGATTTTATCTTAAAGCGCCTCTGGCACTATGCCTATCTCAACACGGGGCTTACCTTGGAGTTTAATGGCGAAGCGATCAAATCAGATAATGGATTATTGGATCTGTTAAATTCAGAAGTGACTGAAGACCGCCTGTACGAACCGTTGCACTACCGGGGAAAACAATTAGAGTTTGCTTTTCTGCATACCCAAAGTTATGGGGAAAGTTATTTTTCATTCGTCAACGGTCAATACACATCGGATGGGGGAACCCACTTGTCGGCGTTCCGGGAAGGGATTTTGAAAGGGGTTAACGAATACGCGAAAAAGAACTTCCAGGGCGTAGACGTCCGAGAAGGAATCGTGGGAACGATTTTAATCAAACTGAAAGATCCGGTCTTCGAATCGCAAACGAAAAATAAATTAGGGAATACGGAAATCCGCACCGAAATCGTTCAAGAGGTCAAAGAAGCGGTTGTCAACTTGCTCTATAAAAACCAAGCGACCGCGGCCAAGATTGTCGAACGGATTGTGTTTAATGAAAAACTCCGTCGTGAATTGGCAGCGGTTAAGAAAGAAGCGAAAGAGAAACAGAAAAAAATCTCCTTCCAAATTCCAAAGTTGCGCGATTCGAAATATCATTATCACGATGGATCTAAGTATGCGGAACAGACGATGATTTTCTTGACTGAGGGCGATTCGGCGAGTGCGTCGATTGTCGCCTCGCGCGATCCATTTACCCAGGCCGTGTTTTCGCTTCGTGGTAAGCCTTTGAACGTTCATGGCATGAAGCTGGATCAGCTCTATAAAAACGAAGAGATGTTCAACCTGATGAATGCGTTGAACATTGAAGAAGAACTTGACAATCTGCGTTATAACAAAGTGATTCTGGCCACCGATGCTGACGTCGACGGAATGCATATCCGCAACCTGCTAATCACATTCTTCCTGACTTATTTTGAAGGACTGGTCTTGAACGGCCATCTCTACATTTTAGAGACGCCACTGTTCAAGGTGCGCAATAAGGAAAAAACGTTTTACTGTTTTAGCGAAGAAGAGCGTGATAAAGCGATCGCCCAATTGAAAAAAGGAGTGGAGGTCACCCGTTTTAAAGGATTGGGAGAAATCTCGCCGGGTGAGTTCAAGCAATTTATCGCAAAAGATATGCGGTTGACTCCCGTGCGGGCTAACACGTTTTCCGATATCAAACCGACTTTAGAATTTTATATGGGCAAGAACACGCCGGAGCGCAAACTGTTCATCATGCAAAATTTAATTAACGAAGATGCGGAACTCAGAGAAATGGCGGATAAAATCCCCGAGGAAGCAAAAGCATGAGCATGGAAGACCTTAAGCATTTGATGCAGCATCACTATCTGAAGTATGCGTCGTACGTCATTTTAGATCGTGCCATTCCGAATGTCGTTGACGGCTTAAAGCCAGTGCAGCGCAGAATCTTGCAGATGCTCTACACGATGCATGACGGCAAGCTGCATAAAGTGTCCAATGTGGTGGGGCAAACGATGCAGCTGCACCCGCACGGGGATATGCCGATCAAAGAAGCGTTAGTGAATTTGGCCAACAAAGGGTACATGCTCGATACCCAGGGGAACTTCGGCAATCTTTACACCGGTGATCCTTCGGCAGCTGCTCGTTATATTGAAACACGCTTGGCAGATTTGGCGTTGGAGGCCATGTTCAATCCCGATTTGACCGAATTTATTCCGTCTTATGATGGACGTAACAAAGAACCGATTGTGCTGCCTGCTAAATTGCCGCTGCTGCTCATGCAAGGCGCGGAAGGGATTGCCGTTGGGATGTCGACGCATATTCTCCCACACAACTTTAATGAACTGTTAGAAGCACAAATCGCCATTTTGGAAGGGGAAAACTTCAAGATCTTGCCTGACTTCCCCACCGGCGGAATCATGGATGCGTCTCAATATGAAAACGGCAAGGGCAAAGTTAAGCTGCGAGTTAAAATTGAAGTGCGCGATCCAAAAACGTTGGCCATCACCCAAATTTGCCATGGCACGACGACTGAATCGCTCATCCGTTCCATCGACGAGGCAGCTAAAAAAGGGAAAGTAAAGATCGATGCGATCAACGACTACACCGCTGACAAGGTCGAGATCGAAATTAAATTACCGCGTGGCCAGTATGCGGAAGATATCATTGAAGCGTTGTATGCGTACACCGAATGTGAAGTGACTTTGAATTCGCAGGTTGTCGTCATTAAGGACGATCTGCCCTGGGAGACCACCGTCGATGAGATTTTGAAGTATAACACCGAGTTGCTGCAAGGGTTCCTAAAAAAAGAATTGGAAATTGAGCGCGACCGTTTGACGGAAAAGATTTTCGATAAAACTTTGGAACAGATCTTTATTGAAAATCGCCTCTATAAGAAGATTGAAGAAATTTCGTCGTACGAAAAAATCCATTCGACCATCGAAGCCAGCTTAGTCCCTTTCCATAAACGGCTTTCCCGTGTGCCGACGCACGAAGACCGTGAACGGCTTCTTAGCATTCCGATCCGCAGAATCTCTCGGTTCGATATCAACAAGAACGAGCAAGAGATCCGGGAAATTGAGGTGAAGCTGGAAGGGGTGAATAAAGACCTCAAACAAATTAAGCGGGTGGCTGTCCGGTATTTGAAAGAGCTGGTGAAGAAATATGGGAAAGATCATCCGCGCAAAACTCAGATTCGTGCGATCCAAGAGATCGACCGCCGGGCCATTGAAACCCGCACGATTAAAGTGGGATTTGATCCAGCAGCGGGGTTTGTGGGAACGAAAGTGGCTGGTCCGCTTACATTCGAATGCACAAACTTTGATAAATTGTTAGTCATGCAGCAGAATGGCAGCTATGCAGTGATCAACATTCCAGAAAAGCAGTACATCCAAGCTGAGGGAACAAAGATTGCTTATGTCGGCGTTGCCGATAAAAAGACGGTGTTTAATGTGGCGTACCGCGATCCCAAAAGCAAATACTGTTTTGCCAAACGGTTTATTGTTTCGAAATTTATTATCGATAAGCCGTATCGCTATTTTGAAGAGGGGATGGATCTGCAATACCTTTCCACCGCACAGCAGGTTAAGCTGGAAATGATCTTCACTCCGAAACCAAAGCAGAAAGTAGCGGGTGGTTCATTCTCGTTTGATAAGGTGTTGGTCAAGGCCGTGACTGCCCACGGCATACGAATGGCTAACCGCGAAGTGAAAAAAGTATTTCTCGATACAGGGGAAAAGAAAGGTTCGCCGCAACTTGAACTGTTTTCGGCTAAGAAATAGCCCTATGGATTACGCCAAAGCAAAGGCCTATGCATTGCGCAGATTAGGCGCGAAGAGCCAGCATTCACTTGAGCTGGCTTCGGCGATGGCTGGCAAAGGGGTGGAAGAGGCGCTCGTTGTTCAAATCATTGATGAACTGACCCAAGCCGGTTATGTAAATGACCGCGCGTGGTTGGAAGCGTTTGTCAAACATCAGCAGCTACGCAAACACGGACCGCGGATGATCATCCAAAAGCTGCAAGCCAAGGGAATCTCATCCCAGGCCGCCAAACAAGCGGTCGAGGAATTCGGCCAATCGGAAATGCAAGAGGAAGCGATTCAGCGCCTTCTGGAAACTCGCTATCGATCGAAAGATTTAACCAATCATCTTGAACGGCAAAAAGTTTTTGCCGCCCTGATTAGGAAAGGGTTTTCCGTCAATCAGATCCAAAAAGCGCTCAACGTTGAATAAATTTCACCTAGCAGAAATAACCACAGAGACACAGAGGCACAGAGATAAAACAAAAAATCAATCACAAAGATGACCAGGGTAATCAGGATAGAAACAAACGATGACTGCGTCCCTTGCACCTTTGCGATAAAATTTTAATCGCAAAGAAGTAAGGGGGCAAAAGAATAAATTTCCTATCTCTCTGTGCCTCTGTGTCTCTGTGGTTATTTCTTATCTCCGTGGTGGTGATTGTTATTTTATTCATTAATCCTGTATAGACTAGAAAAAAACAGGTCGGTGTTATGGCTTTTTCTATCAATCCGTTCAATACTTTACGTTCTTTCGAAGATAAAAAACACTTCTACTACTCCTTGCCGGCTCTTGAGGAGCAAAAAATCGGTTCCATCTCCAGGCTGCCGATTTCCCTTCGAATTATGCTGGAATCGCTTCTTCGGCATTGCGATGGGAAAAAAGTACGGGAAGAGGATATTCAGCGCTTAAGTAAATGGAATCCAAAATCGCCCGATCCAGGCGATGTCCCGTTTGTGGTTGCGCGCGTCATCCTGCAAGATTTTACCGGAGTTCCGCTCTTAGTGGATTTGGCCGCGATGCGTGACGCCATGAACGATCAAAAGAAAGATCCAAAACTGATTGAGCCGCTTGTTCCGGTGGATTTGGTCGTCGACCACTCCGTGCAAGTCGACCAGGCGCGGATTAGCGATGCTTTTTTATTCAATTTGCAGGTGGAATTCGAACGCAATAGCGAACGGTATGAATTTTTGAAGTGGGGGCAGGAAGCGTTTCACACGTTTAAAGTGGTTCCTCCAGGCATTGGAATTGTCCATCAAGTGAATTTGGAGCATTTGGCTTCCGTGGTGACTGAAAAAAATATCAATGGAGTTTCGGTTCTTTTTCCCGATACGTTAGTCGGAACAGACTCACACACGACGATGGTCAACGGATTGGGCGTGGTGGCATGGGGCGTCGGCGGCATCGAAGCGGAAGCAGCCATGTTGGGACAGCCGGTTTCGATACAGACCCCGGAAGTGATTGGCGTTTTAATTGAAGGTAAATTGCAAGAAGGGGTAACCGCGACCGACTTGACCTTGCGCATCACCGAATTGCTCCGCAAGGAAAACGTGGTCGGAAAGTTTGTCGAATTTTTTGGCGAAGGCGCTGCCACATTGACCGTTCCTGACCGGGCAACGATCGGAAACATGGCGCCTGAATATGGCGCCACGATGGGATTTTTTCCTTCGGACGAGAAGACGCTGGAATATTTGCGCATGACCGGACGCAGGGAAGAAGAGGTAAAGCGCGTTGAAACCTATCTGAAGACCCAAAAACTCTTCGGCATTCCACGGCGCGGCGAAGTGGACTATACGAAAGTTTTGGAATTGAATCTCTCTTCCATCAAACCTTCGATTGCCGGACCCAAACGCCCGCAGGACCGGCTGACGCTGGGCGAGAGCAAGAAAAAGTTTTTGGAGCTATTGACCGCTCCAGTGGCCTCCGGCGGCTATGGCAAAAGCCAAGAGGATTTACACAAAGAAGTTGTCGTGCATGTGAATAAAGAAAATTCCGATGAAATCGCCAAAGATGAGGGCGGCATCAATGTCGCGAATGGCAAGGGGATCGGATGGAGCGAAGATGAGATGGTCTCCAACCGTCCCGCCACCAAACCAATCGCCCCTGCTGGGTATTCGGAAGGAGTTTCAAAGGATATCCGCTTAAAACATGGCTCAGTGGTGATTGCAGCGATCACGAGTTGTACGAATACCAGCAATCCATCTGTGATGGTGGGAGCCGGCATTCTC
>JAGVLX010000020.1 GCA_020054065.1 Parachlamydiales bacterium
AACATCAAGGCAGTAAAAATAGCTTCGGAGACTCCTTCAATGTCATATGGATTAATCAATAGCGCTTCATGCTGCAGCTGAACTGCTGCTCCGGCAAATTCGCTTAAAATCAACACCCCGTTTTCATGGACGTTCGAGGCAACGAACTCTTTGGCGACAAGATTCATTCCATCCTTAACAGGGGTAATCAGGGCGATCTCAGAGATGCGGTAAAACGATAACAGTTCTTTACGGCTGATCGGATGGTAGAAATAGTGAATGGGTACCCATCCGGTCTTGGTAAATTGGCTGTTGATTTCGCCAACGAGCCGATCAATCTCTTTCTTGAGATCTTGATATTTCGGAATTTCAGTGCGGCTGGGGATGACGACTTGCAGAAATGTGATTTTCTCATGCATTTCCGGGTGATTTTTCAATAGATGGCGGATCGCTTCTAACCGATAAGGAATTCCTTTTGAAATGTCTAGACGGTCGCATGAGAAAATCACTTTTTGACCTTTAAGATGGATTTTATCCAGGAGGGATTGAACGGTCACTTCGCTTCCGGTGGCCATGTTTGAAAATTCGTTGAAATCGATGCTGATCGCAAACGCTCCTACGCGCACTTCTCTCTGATCCGTCTGGCATAAATGGATCTGCCGTTTATTTTTTATATGCACATCCGGCAGCAGCCGCTTAACGCAATGAATGAAGTTTCGTTGATCTCTAGGTGTTTGAAAACCGATCAAATTGTACTCTAGAAGGGCACGCAAGATCTGAAATCTCCAAGGCAGCTTTAAAAATATATCCAAAGAAGGAAAAGGAATGTGCAAGAAAAACGCAATTTTTTCGCGCACTCCCAGCTTGCGTAACTCTTGCCCGACAAGCGGCAAGTGGTAGTCGTGTACCCATAGAAAATCGTCTGTTTTAAGCTGACGGTGCATGTTTTCGGCGAATTTCCGATTGACCTGTTGTGTGGCATGCCAATAGTCAGGAACAAAATGGCAATCGGATTGAAGGTCATGAAACAATGGCCATAAGATTTCATTGGAAAATCCTTCATAGTAAAGTTTTACCTCTTCCTCGCTAAGAAAAACCGGACTAAACTTGAACCCCGCATGTCCGTTTTGCTCTTCTAAGAGTGTGGCAACCTCATTTTGGTCTTCCGCATTGACGGGACCGGGCCATCCAATCCACATGCCGCCCCGGTTTTTCAGCACGGGGGCTAGCGCAGTGACCAGGCCACCAGTCCCTGGAGTCGCAGTGAGCTTGCCCTCTTGTTTGGAAATGACGACAGGCAAGCGATTGGAAATGATGACCAGCCGCCGATAATTTGTTTTGCCAGGTTCGTTATTCATGCAGTCCTCTTTTGTATAGCCGCAATCCATTGATCTAAGAACTGCAGCAATTCTTCAGGAGGAATCAATTGCACATCTGCCAAAGTAGGACGCGATTGCTCCCTGACCAATACTTTTAGGCCACGGTCTCCCAACGCTTTGAATGCATCCTCATCGGTTAAATCATCCCCTAGATACACGATGATGGCATCTTTAGGTGTTGTATTTAAAATCTCTTCGACGACAGTTCCTTTGTTTCTTGCTTTTGGCCTTAATTCAATCCCGCCGTCAAAAGAATGGATGTCTAATTCATAACGTTCGCATAAATGTAACCATAACGGTTCGACAAGATTCTTGAGGCGTAGGGCTTCCTGCTCACTTGCTCCACGCCAATGCAGCGCCACACCAAAAGGCTTACGTTCACACTGTTCTTGACCCGCAAGGTCCACACAGAGCTTAATCCCTTCTTTCACTCCTTGCTGAATCTGTGAGTCCATGGGAATTACACTAATCTCTCCAGTCGCTGATTTTCGCTCAAGGCCATGCGAACCCCATATCTCCAATCCTGAAGCTTCCGGGAGCAGCTTTTCTAAATCGTGTACACTTCTCCCGCTGATAATGACGGTTCGCGTATCGGATAACTTAGATAACGTTTGCAGCCGCTCTGGCACACCTGGATAGGGATATGCCTGCATCCGGTCTTTTACAAAAGGAGCCAACGTTCCATCATAGTCAAGCAGGAGGACTGAACCTTTGCCTACGCGCGCCAAATAGGTTGTGATCGGGTCAGTGGAAATATTACGAAACCTCTAATTTTTGGATTTCGATGCGATTATTCTGGATGGGGTGAAACAGGGAAATGATTAATGAAAAATAGTCGCGTAGGTGCCTTGTAATTAAAAAATTGTCCAACACAAATCGGCGTCCTCTTTCTCCCATCTCCTGTATCACTTGGGGATTTTGTAATAGGTATCTGGTGCGTTCTGCGGCCCCTTCTGGGGTCTCCACCAAAAATCCAGTATTGTAGTTAATCACTTGCAAGCGTATGCCGCCACAATTGCCGCCAATGACCGGCTTGTTCTTCCATAGTGCTTCGGTAACGGTCAGCCCAAAGCCCTCCTTGATCGATTTTTGTAACACGATATCGGCCGCACGTTGCAAGGCATTGATGGTGCGATGGGAATCAGATGGCAAATATAAAATATGAATGTCAGGGTCCGAATTGGCGGCGGTTTTAACCGCTTTTAACACGGCTTCCCCTTCGGGATCATCGGGTGCGCCTCCGCCGGCTAAGACCAATTGCAACCCATGCTTGAATTTTTTAGCCAAGCGATACGCTTCAATGACCCCAAGAGGATCCTTAAAATAATCAAAGCGAGACACCTGCAAAATCATCGGCCGGTTAGGATCGAGTTCAAAGCGTGAATAGATTGAAGCGATTTCTTCTTTTTTTAATTCGATATTTTTCTCGGCGAGTGGATCAATGCTAGGGGGTATCAGATAAATTGGATGGGGGAGTGGCTGGGCAAAATCGGCTAATGAAAAAACACTGGCATCATACTGCATGACAAAGTTGCGTAAAAATTTCCATGTTGCCCGATGAGGATTGGATGCGTCGATATGGCACCGCCAAATCCATTTATTCTTGCGGTTAGGAAAAGCGCTAATCAAGGCGGCAGGTTGAGGATCGTGAATGAAAACCACATCTGCATTTTCAAGCACTTGCCTTAGCTGCTCCGCATTGCTGGCATTGGTGTCTTGGTACACTCTAAGCAGGTTGGGATTGAGAACACCTTGCTTGATCCCTTGCAGGGCATTGTGAAAGTTTTTGGTGCATTCAAAAAAGTCGGCGTTGCCAGTGATCACTTCCCACGATGTATCTAAACCAAGTGCAGTAGTCAGCTGTGTCATGGTGGACAAAATCTCGGATACTCCGCCGCCGGTTTTGGTCGAATTCACATGGACGATTTTGATCCCCTTGAGCACACGCGCCATTTGAGTGAGCTCATGGATTACCTCAGGACCTGCAACTTCTTGATACTGTTCCAGTAGAGTCGTCATGATTTGCCTTGAAAAAACTTATTCACAATGTGTGTCAATTCCTCCCTAAGCTTAGTCAAAGACAGAAAATAGGGGTCGACCGTGCGAATTTCATCGATCAACGGCTGATACGATTCGCCGAAGGTTCTAAGCCATGAGGAGAAATCATCCATTTTCTCCGGAATGCGCGCACGCGCGTCGATAAAGTGATAAAAAATGCTGCTGGGCGAGAGTTTCGGCAAGATTTCCGGTAATTGATCCGGATGCGAGATAATTTGAGTGCTTTCGAAGACAATAAGGATCGAGCGTAAAAAATGAAATTGGCCATCTTTCTTCGTATAATGAATCACTTCGGTTTCGTCTAACCGTTTTTCCACGGTTTCAATCAGTTCTTGCCTGAGCGCCTCTAAGGTATCAAATTCGGTTGGATCGATGACGCTTAAACGTTCTGCTAAGGCATGGTCGTGCAGCCGGTGAAAGATCCAAGCGGCAAAATCATTATGGTGCTGCGTATGAACAAATTGGGGATTCATTCGTTCCCCCCAGAAATGGTGATAGATGCAGTTTTCATCCACGGTCAGGAGCCTGTCCCGTAGTTCGCTAAGCGAACTCGCACGGACTCCGGTTGCAAGGGTGGCTAGCGAGCAATTCTTGATGAAAAAATCTTGAGAAGAAACATCCATAATGCCTCAATGCCCTCTAGCTAGAATTTAATTGGATTTTATATTATTTTATAATCTTAATTTCCCTGATGACAATGGGATAGCCGCCGATCTCCGTTAATTGTTTATAAATTACTAAAAATCAGTACCCAAGATCTTTGTGAGTCCGCGAATTAAGAAGTTTCTATCCTACTACAAACCGTATTTGGGATTGTTTTTTGCTGATATGGCCTGTGTGCTCGTTGCCTCGGCCATTACCTTGACCATTCCGCTCATTGTCAGATATATCACTAAAAATCTCCTTGAACCTGGTATTCCCGATGCGCTGTCGCAAATCTACTTGATGGGCGCCCTCATGTTTGGATTGGTTGCGATTTATACCGCATGCCACGCGTTTATTGACTATCAGGGGCATATGATGGGTGCCTTGATGGAACGGGATATCCGCAACGAACTCTTCTCCCATTATCAGAAACTGTCATTCAATTTTTACGACGAACACCGCACAGGACAGCTCATGACGCGCATCTCAAACGATTCGTTTGATCTTGCAGAGTTGTATCATCATGGGCCTGAAGATATCATGATCTCATGCTTAAATTTTATCGGAGCATTTGTCATTCTCCTGAGCATCAATGTCAAGCTTGCCCTGATCACCGTGTTATTTTTGCCTCTCATGGGGATCTATGGGATTTTTTTCAGCAGGCGCATGCATCATGCTTTGCGAATAAGCCGCGACCGGATCGGGGATATCAATGCGCAGCTTGAAGACACACTGGCCGGAATCCGGGTTGTTAAGTCGTTCACGAATGAAGATGTTGAGATCAAAAAATTTGACTACGAAAATAACCGGTTCGTTGAAAGCCGAAGAGAAGGATATAAAAGCGAAGCCTATTTCTATGATGGCCTAATCACCTTTACCCAGCTCATGACGATCAGCGTCGTGATTTTTGCCTCTGTCAGCATCGTCAAAGGGACGCTTGATTTAGCCGATTTAGTTACCTTCCTCCTTTATATCGGCATTCTGCTCGATCCGATTCAAAGGCTCTGCAATTTTATCCGGCTCTATCAGCAAGGGATCACCGGATTTGAACGCATCATGGAAGTGTTGGAGGTGGAACCGTCGATCAAAGATGCTCCGGA
>JAGVLX010000066.1 GCA_020054065.1 Parachlamydiales bacterium
AAAGATTCATGCGCCATCACATGGCACCAGTGACAAGCAGAGTACCCTATAGATAAAAAAATAGGTTTATTTTCTTGCCTTGCTTTTTCCAACGCTTCTTTTCCCCATGGATACCAATCAACGGGATTGTGGGCGTGTTGGAGCAAATAAGGGGATTTTTCGTTAATCAGCCGATTCGTGAAGCGATGCCCTTTAGGAGAAGGTTCCGACATGACGATCCTTTAGTCAGCATTACCTCGAAAATTCTGAAACAGGTTAGGTAACAGCTTGGGTTTTTAATACTATATCGTTTATTTTTAAAGCTAAGGAAATTCTATGCGACCCAAGATCATTGCCCATCGCGGTTACTCCGCTTTAGCGCCAGAGAACACCATTCCGGCCATCCAAAAAGCGCTTGATGCCGAAGTGGATTTTATCGAGTTTGATGTACAATTCACCAAGGATGGCGTTCCGGTCCTTTTTCACGACCAAACCCTAGAACGGACAACCGATATCAAACAAAGCACGCGCATCGATCAGTTGAATTTAGATGAACTCAAGCAAATCGATGCGGGCAACTGGTTCGATCCGGCATTTCGCGGAACCCAAATTCCGACCCTTGATGAGGTGCTTAAACTTAAGCAGGGGCATAAAAAGGTGGGGTATATGATCGAGATCAAGTCCACCGGCATCGAACCGAAACAAGCGGTTGAAAAAATTTTGCAGCGGCTGATCGATGCAAACATCAACCCCAGCGAAGTGTGCATTGCCAGTTTTGATGACCGAATTGTTTCGGCATTGCAAGAGAAGATCAATTCGACAACGTTAGGCATTGCCAATCACGACCACGCGGTCGCGCGGTTCCTTAAAATGGGAGTTAAGCATTTGGCATTGGATCATGTGTTCCTTTCCCAAGACAAAATGGATCAACTGAAAAAACAAGGCATTACCGTTTGGAGTTATACTGTCGATGATCCGCATGTCGCACAAGCATTATTGAATTCCGGTGTGCATGGCATCATCACCAACGACCCGCACATCATAAAAACAAATGAAAAAGGATTAAACGACAAAACGACCTAAAGGACCCAAAGGACATAAACGACCAAAAAAATTACAGACCGGATAGTGGATGAAAATTATTTTTTAGTCCTTTTGGTCGTTTTGTCGTTTAAGTACTTTAATTAAGGAAACCCTATGACCGAAAAAACCCCCTCCTCCTTCGCGCACCTACTGCATGAAAGCCGCCTTTTTCCTCCCCCCTCCCAATGGAGCCAACAAGCCCACATCCATTCACCGGAACACTACCAACAACTCTATCAAGCATCGATTGCCGATCCTGATCAGTTTTGGATGAAACAAGCGGAAAGCCTTAGCTGGATTAAAAAACCGTCCAGCGCATGCAATTATATTTGGGACACGCAGAATAACCGCATCGAACATACTTGGTTTGAAGATGGCATCCTCAATGTGACCGATAATTGCCTGGATAGACATCTCAACACCGCAACCAAGGATAAGACAGCCATCATTTGGCAAGGCGAAGCGGAAGAAGAAGTGCGTATGCTTAGTTATTTCGATTTGCATCAACAGGTGTCTCAGTTCGCCAATCTGCTGAAAGCAAAAGGAGTGGTAAAAGGCGACCGGGTTTGCATCTATCTTCCGATGATTCCTGAACTGGCCGTCGCGATGCTCGCGTGTGCACGCATCGGTGCCATCCACTCGATCGTTTTCGGCGGATTCAGCGCAGAATCGCTCTCGCACCGCATCAACGATTCCTTGTGCAAAATGCTCATCACCTCCAACGTGTCCATCCGCTCGGGTAAAAAAATCCCGCTGAAAGCCATGGCGGACGAAGCCCTGATTCATTGTCCAAGCATTAAACATGTCATTGTTGTCAAACGGACTGACGACCCATGTAACATGCAAAGCGGACGGGACTTTTGGTGGCAGGATGAAATGAGTCATGTCGGCACAGAGTGCCCCGCAACCCCTCTCAATGCGGAAGATCCCCTGTTTATCCTCTACACCTCCGGCTCGACTGGAAAACCGAAAGGGGTCGTGCACACCCAAGCGGGATACTTATTATACGCCGCAGTCACCCATAAAATGGTTTTTGACATCCACGACCCCGACATCTTTTGGTGCACTGCCGATATCGGATGGGTCACAGGGCACAGCTACGTCATCTACGGACCGCTCGCCAACGGCGCCACAACGTTGATGTTCGAAGGGGTTCCCTCCTATCCCGACTATGACCGCTTCTGGCATATCGTCGACAAATTTAAAGTGACCATCCTATACACCGCGCCGACAGTCATCCGGTCTTTGATCCGCATGGGAGCGGAATATCCGCATAAACATAGCCGGAAAACCCTCCGGCTGCTAGGAACCGTGGGGGAGCCGATCAATCCCGAAGCCTGGATGTGGTACTACGAAGTCATTGGTGGCGGACGTTGCCCGGTCGTCGACACCTGGTGGCAAACCGAAACAGGTGGCATCCTCATTACTCCCCTCCCAGGCTGCCATACGCTAAAACCCGGTAGCGCCCTGAAACCGTTTTTTGGGATCGTACCGGTTATCTTAAAGGAAGATCAAACCCCGTGTGCGCCGAATGAAGGGGGATCGCTATGCATCAAAAAACCGTGGCCGGGAATCATGCGGACCACCTGGGGTGATCATCA
Organism: Parachlamydiales bacterium; assembly: GCA_020054065.1. Classification (GTDB taxonomy): domain Bacteria; phylum Chlamydiota; class Chlamydiia; order Chlamydiales; family JAEYWL01; genus JAGVLX01. The sequence continues at coordinate 2,664 of JAGVLX010000066.1, forward strand.
GCGGTTTATTGATACCTATTTTAAGCAGTTCAACAATGTCTATTTTTCCGGCGATGGGGCGGTTGTGGATGAGGACGGAGATTACTGGCTGCTTGGCCGCATTGATGATGTGGTCAATGTGTCAGGGCATCGGATCGGAACGGCCGAAGTGGAGAGCGCCCTCGTATCGCATGAGGCGGTCGCAGAAGCCGCCGTTGTGCCCATGCCGCACGAGATCAAAGGACAGGGACTATATGCATTCGTGACGTTGGTGGAAGGGGTCGAAGGGGATCAACCGTTGAAGGTGGATCTGGCCGAGCACGTCCGAAGCGAAATCGGTCCCATCGCTGTCCCTGATAAAATTCAGTTTGCCAAATCGCTCCCCAAAACCCGGTCGGGTAAAATCATGCGCCGCATTCTGCGCAAAATTGCTGAGCGACAGCTAGACAACCTGGGGGATATTAGCACCCTCGCAGATCCTTCTGTTGTTGAACAACTTATGGATGAATAGTTTGACTTATTACCCATACCGGTATAAACTAAGTCGAGCCTAAATTTTAAATAAATAAATAGTTAATTTTATATGGAACCTATCCCGTCTACAAGCCTGAATTCTTCCTTCCCTGCTATTTTACCTAAAAGGAAACTGACGGGTACTCAGCTTCAAGAGATGATTCATACAATTATGCAATCGCTTCGGGATTTGGATTTTTCACGTGGCATGCCCGGACAAAATCGTTTTATCGATGCAAAACAATTTCAGCCCGCTGCCAACCTCATTGCCGAGTTGAGAAACTATTCTTTTTCATCAGAAGATAAGGAACAAATCCTTCAAGGAGTTATAAAGCCTATTCTTAGCAAGGTCGTTGAGCATAATTGTCGGGATCTTGAGGAGTTTAGTAAGCAGCTTCCCGTAGATTCTCCTGCATGCCAACCCCATGAGCTTGACCATGTCAGTAAATCTTTTATTGAAATTAAAATTGAATGGATAAAAACCAAATCTTACATTCAATGGCAGGTGCTAGGCTCGTTATTCAATATTGAAGGAAAAGATAAAGAGAGAAGCGCAACTTCCGATGAAATGCATGCGTATACGTTCTTATTTCATGCAATCTGGCAGCGGGTCGCAGATAAACCAATCAATGCTGAAATGCCATTAAACCCGAAAAGTCGAAAAAGAACACTCGGCTTCTAGCACGTTCTCAACGGGCAATATATCTAATTGATTTGCTATTAGATAGTTAACCAATGGCATGCTGCCTGCTCTTATCATCTCTCAGATCTGGAGGTGACTATGAAAACCAAGAAAAACACAGCCGCAATTAAGAAAGCGCCAGCCAAAAAGCTCATTTCGGCGCCTAAGGCAAAGGCAGAAGAGAAAGAGATTCAGTTCTCAGAAAGCAAGGATATCCCTCCCCCTAAGCACATGAAAATGCAAACAGCCGAGGGGTGGAAGCGGGAGCGTATGCAACAGAAACGGAAATAACAAGATTAACAGGATAGATTAATAACAAGGATGACCAGGATAACCAAGATAGGAAATAAGATAAAAAATCGATTTGAATGATTTCTGTTTTATCCTTTTTTCTATCCTGGTTATCCTGGCTATCCTTGTTATTTTTGCATTTTATCTTGCACGTCCTGCGATCCTGCCAATCCTGTTAATTTCTACCAATAGATGTAACCGCTTTTGAGCATTAATTCGGCATTCAAGATCGCGCCACCCGCAGCACCACGAATGGTGTTGTGTGACAGCAAAGTGAACTTATAATCCAATACAGGACAATCGTTTAACCGGCCAATCGATACCACCATGCCATTGCTGGATTCACGATGCAGTTTTGGTTGAGGATAATTTTCTTCGTTGTAGTAAAGGATCGGTTTTTCGGGCGCTGACGGCAGGTCCAAGTCTTGCGGGAGTCCCGTCAGTTCTTGCCACGCCTTTATCAACTCTTGCTTTTCAACCTTCCGTTTCAATTTAATCGAGACGCACTCCATATGACCATTTGTCACTGGGACACGGTTACATTGGGCGCTAATAGCAATCTCGAGCGGCTTGATTTCATTGTTCACTAATTCCCCTAAAATCTTCTTTGACTCCGTCTGCATTTTGAGTTCTTCATCGGGAATGTAGGGAATCACGTTGTCGATGATATCTAGGCTAGGAACACCTGGATAGCCTGCGCCGGAGATTGCTTGCAGCGTCACCACATGAACCTTCTCTACGCCAAACTCTTTGATGAGCGGTTTTAGAGCGATGACTAATCCAACAGTCGAGCAGTTAGGATTGGCGATGATCAATCCGCCATGCTGATACGTTTGCGTTTTAACCAGCGGCAGATGGTCTGCATTCACTTCAGGAACCAAAAGTGGCACATCTTTATCCATCCGGTGGTTTTTGGAATTGGTCAACACAATAAAACCAGCGTTTGCAAAATCAGTTTCGATCGGTCCGGCGACGTTGGAGTCAAGTCCGGAAAAGACGAGATCGGCCGGCAGATCCGTTGTGCAAGGAAGGACTTTCATGTCAGCAATCTCGGGCGGAATCGGTACAGGCATCTGCCAATTGACCGCTTCACGATAGGTTTTACCCGCTGATTTTTCCGATGCGCCCAGCGCGGTAATTTCAAACCACGGATGGCCAGATAAAAGCTGCACAAATTTTTGCCCCACGGTTCCGGTGGCGCCTAAAATTCCGACGCTGACTTTCTCCCTGAAAAAAAACTCTGAGTTCATCATGGATGGTTCTCCAAAAACTCGATTAATAGACGGACGCCCACGCCCGTGGCATTTTTAGGCTGGTAACGCTGCGGTTCAGACAAAAAAGCCGTGCTGGCGATATCCAGATGCGCCCATGGCAGCCCTTCAACGAACTGTTCAAGAAAGAGCGCCGACTTAATGGAGCCGCCTGAACGTCCGCCGCCAATGTTGCGTAAATCCGCAATATCAGATTTTAGTTTCTCTAGATACTCTTGCAGGAGTGGCAGCCGTGCCACACGCTCAAACGTGACGGTGCCTGCCCGAATAATACCCTCGGCAAGCTTATCATCGTTGGACATCATGCCTGTGGATTCAGGCCCTAACGCGATGTCAATCGCTCCGGTCAAGGTGGCCATGTCAATCAGCCGGGTGGGCTTTAGATATTTTTGGGCATAGGTGAACGCATCGGCCAGAACAAGCCGTCCTTCTGCGTCGGTGTTTAAGATTTCCACCGTTTTCCCTGACGCTCCAGTGAACACATCTCCTGGCTTAAAACTTTTAGAGTCGGTGCAATTCTCGGTGGATGGGATGACGATCGTTATATTCTGTTTCAGCTTCAGGTTAGCGGCAGCGATAATCAACCCTAGGCAAGCTGCGCCGCCTGCCATATCGGCACGCATCGTCTCCATGCCGCCAATCGGTTTAATATGCAGTCCGCCGGTATCGTAGGTGATCCCTTTGCCAATCACAACAGTATGGCTTTTTGCTTTAGGATTTCCGCGATAGCTGAGGACGATCAAAGCCGGATCGCGTGCCGAACCTTTGTTCACAGCCAGCAGCAACCCCATTTTTTCTTTTTCAATTTCTTTCTTTCCTAAAACTTTAGCGCGAATTTTGCCGGAATATTTTTTAGCAATCTGTTTAGCAAAAATGCCTAATTGCTGCGGCGTCACCGTATCGGCATTTTCATTGACGATATCGCGTGTAAAATACACCCCTTCATAAATCTTTACGCTTTTTTGGGCAGAAGCGAAGCTCCGTTTGGAGATTCGATATAAGTAAACACTCTTAAGCAACTGTTGGGGATCTTTTTTGCTTTTATGCCGGTCAAAAAGATAGTTTTGTGATAACAGTCCTTCAGAAAGCCCCCGGACAACATCGCCTTCAGTCAATCCTTGCAGCTCCGGCACCATTAGGTTGATTGTCTGAATGCCCATTCGATTGGCATAGCGCACCAGCGATCCGGCGGCACGGCGCAATGTTTCAAGCGTGATTTTCCCCTCAGCACCTAGTCCAAGGGCAATGATCCGTTTTTCTCGCGACGCATGCTGGGGATATAGCGGAAGCAACTCCCCTTCTTTGCCTTTAAAGTCTTTTAGTTTGAGAGCCGGCTGCGCTTCTTTGAATGGAAAGTTGACGGCCGAATGCGGAATCGATTTTTTTTGAAGATAAGGAAGCACGAGGGCATCGGCTTCCTTCCGTTTATGTTGACTGTCCCCTCTGAAAAATTTCAACATCGGGACACCTTATCTCCGTTAGAATGGAGGTTCTTCGTCATGCTCAGCTGAATGGCCTGACGCTTGGCCATAGGCAGGTTGCGGGGTTCCTGCAAACGGCATATTGCGCCCTTGCTCGCCAAATGCTGGCTGCTGGTTAAATCCCTGACGTGCATACCCACTGTTTTCTCCGCCTTCCCGTTCAGATCCGCCTTTACCAAATGGGCTGAACTGTACGTGAAACGCTGTCACTTCCAGGGAAACTTGCGGCTGACCGTCGCGGTTGGTCCAAATTTCTGGCTTTTGTAATTCCCCATAAATAATCACAGCGCTCCCTTTTTTCAGGTAAGGCACCATTTTATCATAACGGTCTCCCCAAATTGTAATGCGATACCAAATCGTATCATCGTCGCGCTCTTCCTGCTGCCCGCCTTGGGAGTCACGCGCATCTTTTTTACGACGGCGCGTCCGTGCGGCCAAGCGTAAGTTAATCACTTTCTGTCCTGATGGCGTCACTCGCGATTCCGCATCGGCTCCCAAATGACCCGCAATTTGAATAATATTCATGTTCACCTCTATTTCTAAAATTCGGTAAAGTTTAAATAATAATCAATAGGGAAGAATAACTCAATTACTCTTATGCCAAACATCGAAGAAATCAAGAACTTACGCCGCCATCTTAGGGAACAGGAAAAATTGTTTCAGAACCGGGATGCGCTCTTAGCCAAGCGGGAGGAAGTAGAGCATGCCCTCTATAATTTTAAGCTGGAGACCGAGGAAGCTAGCTATCTGCTCCATCAGAACCCCCATGACACGGACCTGAAGAAGTCGCATGAACAGCAGCAAAGGATTCTGGAGCAGCTGCGGATGCGTAAAATGGAGATGGACCACTATCTAGATGAAATTGAAGAGTTGACCCAAGAGAAGATCAATTCTGAAAAAACGCGCCTCATCAAGATGATGCTAGAGCTGCAACCGCAACATACTGAACATCTTCTACAGTTAGAAAGCTTGTTGAAATCGCGCGAACATTTAAAACTGAACCTAGAGACCTTTAATCAAGCGACGTCCAAGGTGGATGCTTCTTTAGGTACCGCTTTAAACATTCGTCAGTCGCTCAGAGGCTGGGGGATTTTTCGGTATATCATCGGTAGAAACCCCAGCGTGGGGATTACGGAGCAAATGAAAGCAGCCTACGAAAATGCTAAGGAAGGGCTGGCCAGGATCGCAGCGATCACGATGAATGGGGAAAACGAGCGTTTGAGAGACCTGTATGCCAACATCGCCAAAAATTTGCGCGATATTCAAGAGATATGCAGTAAGCGCTGGGGGTTTAAAAGCATGGATACTGAGGTAAAATATGAGCATGAGCGGCTTCAGGATAATTTAAACGCCTTAAATTTCTCCCTTGATGAGACCAATCACGACCTTGCGAAGCTGGAAGAAGAGTTGAACCACTGGATTGACAAGTTTGAATAAGAGAGACGGAATCACCACAGAGACACAGAGATAGAGGCAGAATAATACAAATAATAACAAAGATGGCCAGAATAACTAGGATAAAAGAAAATAAGAGAGATAGGAAGATAGCAATCTAATCCTATTCCTAATCCTGGTTATCCTTGGCATCTTTGTTATTTTACCGATGCTTCGAGATCATCGTTGTTTTTTCTCTGTGCCTCTGTGTCTCTGTGGTGATTTCTTTTGATTAAATAAAAAAAGACATCGTAAAAACGATGTCTTTTTTATCTAAACAAACTGTAAACGAAGTCGGTTAAATCTTAATTCCAGGACCCATTTTTCCTGGGCCACCACCTGGCTGAAGCGGTGTTGGGGGAGCTTCTTTGGTGCTTCCCGTATCGCGCCCTTCGCTAATTTCAGCGCACTTCTTACGCCATTTTTCAACGGTCTCAACAAAGAGCGGAGCGAATGCTCTTAAGGCTGAAGAGAGCGCATGCTCCATATCGATGGTGCAGTGCATCAAGATTAACTCTTCTTTCACCGCAACGCCGACACCGCCGCCAGCCATTTGGCCGCCGAGCATCGAACCTTCAAGCAGCGCTTCATATAGACGCAGGCGTGTTTTGTCGTCGCGTGGAAGTCCGTCTAGAAGAGGTGAATAAAGATAAAGTCTTTTTGAGTTGGGTTCGTAGGTCAGGTGAAGAGAAAACTCGTCATCGATCCCCAAGATACACGTATTGTTTTCGTCAAATTCGAGTCCCTCCAAGCCTAGTTCTTTACCGAACTCTTTGAGGTTCTCTTTTGCATTTTCAAAGGACATAGCTAATCCTCCATAGGGGGTTTCTGCTAAATACCGTGAGAAGGATGGGGTATCATGATCACGGTTCGAATGTTTAACTTAAATATTACACTAATTTCCTTAAATGTAAACTGCTTTGTGGTTTGAAAACAGAATTTACATACAGAATTTTACTTTATAACTTGAAAAGTTTATAACATTAATTATTATAACCCTTTCAAAGTTTTAATTGCAAGTGACTTAATCCCAACTCCTATGACTAAAATCCGAACTGAATTTAAGATTGCCGAGGGAACTCCATTGCCTTATGGGGCCACCGCCGTGAAAAATGGCGTGAATTTTTCCATTCCCACCCATGATCAAACCTCGCTATCTTTATGCCTATTTCAGCTTGATCATGAGGGGTCTCCTTACCTTATCTTCGAAACTCCTTTTTATCACCGGACCGGAAAAGTTTGGCATATTCAAGTCAGCGGAATCGAGCCGAAAACTCTTTACGCCTACAAGAACCAACATCAACTGATTTTAGACCCGTACGCCAAGGAAGTGTATACTCCCGGCAAGTGGGGAGAAAATCATAGTTTCAAGCCCGCCCAGTCGTTATATACGCCTTTAGGAATTATTTCCGAGCATCGATTTGACTGGGGCAGCGACATGCCTCCGCACCTTGAAGAGGAAGATTTAATCATTTATGAAATGCATGTGCGCGGGCTGACCCAAGACCCCTCGAGCGGCGTCCATTTTCCGGGATTGTTCAAAGGCATTGCTGAAAAGATTCCTTATTTGAAACGGTTAGGGATTAATGCCGTTGAACTTTTACCGTCGCAAGAGTTCAATGAGAACGAATATTTGCGCACCTATTTGCCCACCAAAGAGAACCTCTACAATTTTTGGGGTTATTCGACGGTTAATTTTTTTAGCCCAATGGCACGCTATGCCTCCGATCCTTTTCAGTGTGCAGCTGAATTCAAAGCGATGGTGAAGGAGTTGCATCAAGCTGAGATCGCCGTCATTTTGGATATCGTCTTCAATCATACGGCAGAAGGAGACAAAACCGGTCCGGCTTATTCATTCCGGGTGCTGGACCACCTGTATTACATTCAAGATGGCAATGGACGGTATTTGGACTATACCGGCTGTGGTAATACGGTAAACAGCAACCACCCGGTTGTTGCAGATTTTATCGTGAATTGCTTGCGCTACTGGGTGACAGAATACCATGTGGATGGATTCCGTTTCGATCTGGCGTCGGCACTCACACGGGGGAGCAATGGAGCCGTGCTAGCCAATCCCCTGCTGATTCAAAAAATCAACGCCGATCCCGTGCTTGGCAATACACTTTTAATTGCAGAAGCGTGGGACGCGTCCGGACTGTATCAAGTCGGCAGCTTTCCGTTGCACAACGGCCGCTGGTTAGAATGGAATGGCCGCTACCGGGATGCGATCCGGAAGTTTATCAAGGGAACTCCGTTCAGTGCTGGTGAGTTTGGCACCCGTATTTGCGGATCACAAGATCTCTATGGAAAAGAGCGCAAACCGTATCACAGCATCAATTATGTGACAGCACACGACGGCTTTTCGCTGCGAGATTTGGTGAGCTATAACCGTAAGCACAATCTGGATAATGGAGAAGACAACCGCGACGGTTTTGATTACAACGACAGCTGGAATTGCGGAATAGAAGGTCCAACCGATCAGCCCGCGATTGTCAAATTGCGCGAACGGCAGATGCGTAATTTTCATTTAGCGTTAATGGTGTCGTTAGGCACGCCGATGGTACTGATGGGAGACGAATATGGCCATACCAAACGTGGAAACAACAATACGTGGTGCCACGATAATTCCTTAAACTGGTTTCAATGGAATCTCTTGGAAACAAACTGCGACTTTCTCCGTTTCTATCAACAGCTCATCCAGTTTAGAAAAACCCATCCCCATTTTCGCCGGACTGCATTCTTAACCCCGGAAGACATCATCTGGCATGGCAAACAGCCTGGCAAACCCAATTGGGATGGATTGCTTGTCGCCTACACCTTAATCGATCCGGAAGAACAAAACGATTTATACATCGCTTTCAATGCAGGGCCGCAAGACGTCGAAATTACCCTTCCTCAACCTCCTGCAAAACAAGCCTGGCACTGGATTGTTAATACGGGCAACCTACCCCCTGAGGATATTTGGGAGGAAGGGCAATCCCCTGTCTGCCGCGACCGAACAATTAAGCTGGTGAATTTTTCCGCTATCGTTTTAAAATCGATTTAACATCCGAAGATCAAAGGCACAAGATGCAATATGAAAAAATAACAATGATGACCAGGATGCACAGGATATGAATAGGATATAGTTTTTTGTTCTTTGCTTCTTTGGACCTTTGAGATTAAATTTTATCGCAAAGATGCAAAGGAGCAAAGAATGCAATCGGAGATATATCCTGATTATCCTGGTCATCATTGTTATTCTTTTTTCTTCGTACCTGTGTGTTGAATATAACCTATGAGGTTCTATGCCATTTACGTTACAGATTGGAAAGCAAGCCCCCGATTTTTCATTGCCTGCCACGGATGGCAAAACCTATAGCCTAAAAGATTTCAAGGACGCCAAGGTGCTGGTCATCTTCTTCACCTGCAACCACTGTCCTTATGTTATCGGGTCGGATGAAGTCACACGGCAAACGGCGGACAAATATACCCCGCAGGGAGTCAAATTTGTCGGGATCAATTCCAACAGCAAAGACACTTACCCGACCGATGATTTCCCACATATGGTCGAACGGATGGAAGAATACAAATTTCCCTGGGTATACTTATATGATGAGTCACAAGAAGTCGCCCGCCAGTATGGTGCGTTACGCACTCCTCATTTCTTTGTGTTCGATCAAGAGCGCAAACTCCTCTACACGGGACGCGGCGTCGACCATCCTCGCGACACTTCCAAAATGAGTGTCAATGACTTGGACAATGCCATTGCAAGCGTATTATCCCATCAGCCGCTCGCGAAAAGTGTGACGAATCCGATCGGATGCAACGTCAAATGGAAAGGAAAACCCCCTCACTGGATGCCAGAGGACGCAGTGGATCTCGTTAAACCTTGACTTTTATCCACGCGGCCCTATAATTTTGTTTGCAAGCATAAGGAGAAACAATGTCGCCTTCATCAATCTATTGTACAAGTAAACAAAGTCAGATAAGCCGTTGCACCATTGCATCATTATCCCTTCTTCTTGCCCTATCCCTTCTTAGCCTTTTAGGCTAATTCCCCTTTATCCACTTTTTTTTGTGTAGTGACCCATTGACGACTCTGAGAGAGCCGTCGATAAGATTTTATTTTTTTAGTTTTAAACTTTTTAAGGAATATTTATGTCTCAAGACACTCAATCCACAACCTGGAAAAGCCAAGCTGGCTATGTCTGGGCCATGATCGGATCTGCCGTCGGTTTTGCCAACATTCTGAGCTTTAGCGCGCAGGTATATAAAAACGGAGGCGGCGCTTACCTCATTCCCTATCTGATGGCATTGTTTTTGTTGGGCATCCCGTTGCTCATCTTAGAAGGGATCATCGGCTGCCGTTTAAAAGCTCCCTTAGTAGAGGCGTATCACTATGCTTGGGGTCGGATCGGAAAAACCATCGGCTGGCTGGCCGTGCTGGCTTGCTTGACGATTGGGGGTTTTTATATCGTTTTGACTGGCTATTCGGTTGCCTACACCTATTTTGCAGCTACCAATGCTATTCCTACCGATACGAAAGAGTTCTTTGTACACCAGTTTCTGAAAATCACCCCCTCCCTGTCTGATTTTGGACAACTCTCTTGGCCGATTTTCCTCTCCACCTTAGCTGTCGTCATTGCCACCTGGTTTGTCTTGGTACGCCAAGTGAAAGACGGGATTGAAAAAATCTGCTCCATCTTCATGCCCTTGCTGGCCGTGATGATGACCCTCTTCGCTGTGACCGTCACCTTTTTGCCCGGCGGATTGGATGGGTGGAAATACTACTTAACGCCTGACTTTTCCAAGCTGTTAGATCCTTCCCTGTGGCGGGATGTGTTTGGACAATTGTTTTTCAGCCTGTCATTAGGATTAGGCATCATCGTCGGATATTCACGTCATACGGGAAAAGAGACAAATATTCCACGCGCGATGTTGTTCGTTGCATTGGGCGATACGCTTGTTTCATTCATTTCTGGAGCCGCCATCTTCGGTTGTTTGGCACACATTAGCTACGTGCAAAATATCCCATTCACAACGATCCTGAATACCGACTCGACGTTTGAAATCGGCTTTGTCGTCTTCCCTCAAATTCTGAAGTTCTTCGGTCCCTTTTTATCACAAATTTTAGGAGTTGTGTTTTTCTTCTGCATTTTCATTGCAGGGGTTACAGGGGTGTTTTCCATCGTGGAAAGCATTGCCGGAAACGTGGAAGTAGAGTTTCAAACAACCCGCAAGAAAGCCGTTACGGCTACCTTGGCAGCGTTGATGGCATTAGCCACTCTGTTTTGCATGGGGAATGCTTCGCACATGATGGATGCGCTAGTGCCCATGGTAATCGGAACGAATATGTTGATCGGCGGCTTAGCTTTGATCGTGGCGTTCCAATATCACTACGCACCAATCAAAAACGATCCAGCCTGGACTATAGGCAACCGGTTGAGCTTTTTTGCCTGGAGTTTACGTACAGCCGCGCCTGTGTTGTTGGGAGTCATCTTAATTGGCAATTTGATGCAAGAATTCCACACGTTCGATCTTGCCAAAGGAATTCGTTGGAGCTGGCTCGTTATCGCGATCGTCTTGTCAGCTAGTATGGCCTATAGAAATAAACAAACGCAAATAGAGAGGATGAAAGTGTATGGAATTTAAACATAAATTAGTCGCCGTTTTAAATAAAAGCATTGAACCCGGCGTCTTAATGAACGCCCTCGCGCATATGTGCATTGGATTTGGAGCTGCCATCGGCAAAGAAGACCTGCGTTTAACTAACTACAAAGATAAAGAGGGTGGAGATCATCCACATATCTCTGAAATTCCGTTTATCATTTTGGAAGCGAACTCCAACAAAATCCGCGCCTTGCGGATTGCTGCCAAGCAACACCACATCGCGTTTGTCGATTTCACCGACACGATGCGTGTAGGCACCTACCAGGAGCAAATCGAGCGTTCGGCGCAAACTGCCGAAGCCGATTTGACCTACTTTGGCATTGTG
>JAGVLX010000008.1 GCA_020054065.1 Parachlamydiales bacterium
AGCTTCCAGAAACGCATTTTCATCAGATCCCAGGGGCGGATCGCCTGATTTTCCCGCATTCTTTGCAGGAGTAAGGCCTGCTCGGCAATGGAGAGCTCGTTGACTGGTCTGCTGGGTCTAAAGCGATATAACGGATTTTTGAGCATTAAACGGTGGCTAACCCGGCGCATCATGGGGGTAAGGATCCAGAACGGAAAGCGTCTCCGGCGGGTGCGGCCGGCGCCAATCAAGTTCATCGCCATATCCAAATCCCCAGCATCCAAGGCCGAAAGAACGTCCCTAGAAAACTCCGAGCTGCGTCCAGTATCGTGGACCCCATGATTATGGTACTTATCGTGGGGAGACCCCTTATACTGGTAAAGCGTGTCTGATCCGTAGATATTTGGCATAAACTCCAACCGTTAATGTACAAATAATATAGATTACCGGCAATTAAAAATCAAGTTAATTTTTTAAAAAGTAATGATTAATTGTCAAGTTTAATTAATATAATCTTAATAATTTGTTAATTGTTTATTATTAATTAATGTAGTATACTATTAATATTAAAATTAATTAAATAAACAGGAGTTAATAATTATGAGTATTGATTTTAGTAAGATTGGCAGAGAGATGGTGAATGTCGGCAAAGACATCCTTAAAGGGATCCAAGCTGAAGCTACCGTCTGTGCAAAGAATTTCAAAGCAATGAATGAAAGAAAACAAGCTGAAACAGTTCTCAAGTCGGTAGGCGTTGCCATTGTTGCGCTAGCCTTATTCGGACCCGTCGTTGGCGCGATCGCCGGTGTGGTGACTTTCCACCAGCTGACCAAAGACGCCAGCTTCAGCAAAGAGCTCAAAAAAGGGTTTTCAGAAGTGATTCATGGCTTAAGATCCATTAAGAATACGGTTGCCCAAGGCATTCATGACGCTGTAGAACAGGCAGGCCTCTAATCCTCATCGCAAACTCAGTCGTTACAGGCGCGGATTTTAACCCAAAATCCGCGCCTTTTTTATTGCTTGAAACCCCAAAGAACCGTATACTATCGGGATCGAGTTATACAGGAGTCAACCCATGGTACGTATCAGTAAACAAGCAGAAAGACGCAGCAAATCCCACCGCCGTCCAAAAGCTCCCCAGCCTCAAACCGGACCGCGCAAAGAAGCGCGTGGATTTAATCCGCATGAAAACGCATTAAGCGGCGAAGCGGGAAAAACTTCGTTTATTCCAAAAATCAGATAAGAATTTAAGGACTCACTATGTCTAGACATACCAGCTACGGAAAATCGAATAAAGGCGGAACCAAGCGCAATGTGCTGAAGCGGTTTGAAAGAATCGACGTGTTGAAGAAGCTTGGACGTTGGAAAGAAGGCGAGAACAAACGGATCACTGGCCTTCCAAAAACGCCTGTTCTTTAATTTTAGTTTTTGGGGTGTTTATGCACCCCATACTCTTTATGCGCGTTTCTGTCGCTAACACCCAAAAAGATTATCCTATTTCGATCCCCTTAGTCAGACGGATTGTTCATGCCGTCCTTTGGCTGGAAGGGATCTCCTCTGATGAAGTGGGAGTCCATTTCGTCACGAAGCGGGCAATCGGAAAGCTTCATGAAGTGTATTTCAACGATCCTTCTCCGACCGATTGCATCTCCTTTCCTTTAAATCCCCCTCATCACGCTACCGATTATGCGGTGCTAGGCGATATTTTCGTGTGCCCAAGGGTTGCGCTCGAATACGCGGAAGCGCACGATCTAGTTGCAGGTGAAGAGGTCACGCTCTATATCGTTCATGGTTTGTTGCATCTAATCGGCTACGATGATATGAATGTCAAAGATCGGCGCTGCATGCGCCTGGCCGAACGCAAGCATATGGCCAATCTAAAAAAACTACGGCTTTGCCTGTAACGTTAAAAAAACTATGCATTTTGCCAGTCTATTGCTGTTGCTGCTATTCTTTTTAGTGGGTTCATTTTTGCTGACCGCCGTCAGTGGAGCGATCCGCCGTCTGAACAAAAAGGAAACCAAAAAGCAAATCGAGCTGGTAGGATCCCGTTTTTTTTACTATACCTTCCATAAGGGGGTGTTTGCCACGCACACTTTTGAAGGAGTCGTTTTTACGATTATCTGCGGACAGAGCATCACCCGCTTTGGCTATGCGTGCGTCATTTTATTGCTGTTCATCTACAGCGGATTTTTCAGCTGGTTTTCTGCGATTGTGTTTTTTGCAATCGCCATCTTTGCTGGGTTTGTGATGGGAGAGTTTGCTCCGCGTCTGATCGGAACGAATGCTCCCACGAACGTATTGCGGTATTTTACCCCACCCGCCTCTGTTTATATGTTTTTGGCGTATCCATTAGCCTATGTGTTTTTAAAATATTTTCAGAATTACGCCCACTCGGTGTATTTGGATTATGCGCGTGAACCCCAAACGCGGGTGAAGCAAGAGATTATTGAGATTGTCCAAGATTCGGAAGTAGAAGAGAGTTTGGATCCGACCGATAAAAAATTGATTGGATCGGTGATGACTTTTAGGGAGAAGATTGCGCGGGAAGTGATGGTTCCGCGTGTGAATTTGTTCTGTCTGCCGGACGAAATGCCCATCAAGGAAGCAGCAGTCTTATTAGACAAGGAAGGATATAGCCGCATTCCGGTGTATCACAACACGATCGACAATATTATCGGGGTTTTAATGCACAAGGATGTTTTGAAAGCGTACATGGCAGCTATCAACCACCCGCATGATAAAACCATTTTAGATCGGCCGATTTCCCAATATGTAAAAAGCGTGCTGTATACTCCTGAAACCAAAAAGATCTCCCACCTGCTGCAGGAGTTCCGTAAGAAAAAAGTGCATTTAGCCATTGTGGTCGACGAATATGGCGGCACAGAAGGGATTGTGACCATTGAAGATATTTTGGAAGAGATTGTCGGCGAGATCGCAGATGAGTATGACGAAGAAAGCGGCATGTTTAAAGCGTTGAATGATGGCAGTTGGATCGTGGATGCGCGGATGAATTTGCTGGATGTTGAGGATGAACTCGGCATGAAGTTCCCTACCGAAGGGGATTATGACACCGTTGGAGGGTATATCTATCACAAAGCCGGCAGCATTCCGCCAAAAGGGTTTATCATCTTAAGCGACGACTTTAAACTGGAAGTGCTGGGATCCAATGAACGCAGTGTCGAAAAGGTGCGGTTGACCCCCATCAAAAAGCTGAAAGAGAAAGAATAAAATATTTTATCGCAAAGCGAAGCGAAAATTTGGAGTGCGGTAACAAGTTACCGCACTCCAAATTTTTCTTTTCGAAGAAGTTTATTTCTATTCCTCGTCGTCGCCGTCTTCGTCGTCGAAATCGTAGTCGTAGTCATCTTCATCTTCGAACTCATCGACATCTTCTTCGACTTCTACCCGTTTGGCTGGACGTGCTTTACGCTCCACTTTAGCTGGCGGTAAAAGGTCAATCCAGATCGGCGAGGCCCATGCGGTATGGCCATCTTTTTGGATTGCACGAATGTAGTAGTAGACAAACGGCGGGCTTTTATCTTTTGGCTTGATCGACACTTTTTCAAGGGGCTCCATGTCGTCATACGTGAAATCAAACTGATACCCTTTTGGGTTGAACGTTTTGATCACTTGTCCATTCCGCACGATTTCAACTGCGACTAAATCGGTCGTTCCCGCCGCATAGCCCGCAATATGACGGTTGACAAGCAACCCTTGTTTTTCCGAGGTGTTCAACTCTTTCCCCATGCTGTGTCCCGCAATGGAAAAACCTAAAATCATCCGCTCGCCAGTGGTGGCATAGCACGAGCGATTGTAAAGGGCGTCCGCAATTGATTCACGCGAATGTTCTTTGGCAATAATCGCGGTCAAACCTGGTGTATATTGGATCTGGTCACTCTCATACAACTCGGCATACACTCCCCGGTCATCAAGTCCGCCCGCTACAAAACCAAACCGATGGTTGTTTTGCAACGCACGTTGGATTGAGCCTTCAGCTGTTTCCTGGAACCCATTTTTGGTTGGGGATTTGATCGGAAAGCGGTTCCCTTCTTTAGCTGTACACTCGGAAGATCCCCAGGCATTATAAATTTCGACCACCCGTTCAAATTCTGGATTGAACTCTTCAAAATTGTATTCAAACCCTTTTCCCATAGTAAAGCAGGGAATGGAGATGATCTCTTTTGGATTGAAGGCTTTGTAGATCTTTTTCAGGGAGCTGTATTTCGCATCCTTTTTGCGCGGCAGAGTCTTGGTTTCTTTTGGGAAGACAATTTGGCGGAGCCCTTCTTCTTTAGGATTGCCCATCCACTGAAACCCTTGGAAGGTGGTAAAGCGGTCATCTTCATTAAATTCGGAGACGTTTTGCGAGATGGTCTTCCAAATCTCATTGGGGGTTTCTTCCTGATTTTCAAAAGAGGAAGTCGCAAAATAATTGTAGGCTTTCTCGTCCCGGAAATGGCGCAGGCAGCTTTCGATATTTTCGGTCGAATCGACCCGTTCTGATTCGCCATGCAGCAAGCCCCAGAATAAGTGCTCTTGCGCGTCCGAGAAGCAGCGGATCGGCGCCGATCTGAACTTGGTGCCATTTTTTAGGTTTTTCAACTGAATCGTGAACACTCCCGCTTCATTAAAATAGAGGTTTGGCAGCGTGATAAAGCCGGTTTCCGGTACGAATAATTTCCAGTTAAGGTTTTCACGGAACGATTCATAAGAGAGGTCGATAAGGGTGTCTTCTTCCGCATGGTTGGTGAGGTTGCCATACTCATCTTCAAAGCGGACGATCACATCAAAACGGCGGTTTTTGGTGACGAAAGAAGGAGTGATGATCCGAATATTCTTTAATTCATTTCCGCGTACATCAAGCGTAAAGAGTTCAGGATCTTCAAAATTTTTCTTGCCGGTAGGGTCAATATACAATGCAAATGAGCGGCGTCTTTGTGCATTGGTTTGAGCGCGGTTGCCGCCGCCTTTCTTGTTATCCTTGGGAGCTCCAATTACAATCGTCAGTTGGTTGCCGGCGGGAATTTCGCTCGGGAGGATAAACTCATAATCGGGGATCAGCTTATCAGGGCTTTCAATCTCGACGGCTGGGACCACTTTTCCATTCTCCAGCATCGCGTAGATGACGTTGCTGCTTTTCTTTAGGTTAGCGGTGGGGGCATCCCAATCAATGGAGCGTCCTTTCGAGCCGAGGTCAAATTTGAGACGTGTTCCTTTTGGTAAAGAGACCGCTGTCGTATAAATAAATTTCCAATTGCCAGTGTCGCCGGCTAAGACAACATTCGGTTCACAAAAACAAATTGAACGACGCATGCAATATCTCCCCTAGGGTATTAAATGTCTGTACATTCTGAACGAAAGTGGATTCTTTTTCAATTAATACCAAAAGAAACCTGAAAAATTGGTTTTTGACGTCGTCGGCTTGCCTCTGACTTTGAATCCGCCTGCATCGCTCAACTTATTCAAGTTGAGCTGCTTCGGCGCCGGCGTCGCCTGATTCAAATTCAGGTCGCCTCCTTGTCAAATTCCCAATTTTTCAGGTTTCTTTCGGTAAACAATTGATTAGACCGCGTACTCGACTGCTCTTTTCTCACGAATCACGGTAACTTTAATTTTTCCTGGATAATTGAGCTCTTTCTCAATCCGCTTGGTGACATCCCGGGCGAGATTTAAAATGCCGTTGTCATCAATCATATCCGGCAAGACGACAATGCGGATTTCCCGGCCTGCTTGCATGGCGTACGCTTTTTCCACTCCGGGAAACTCAAACGCTAGATCCTCAAGATGTTTAAGCCGTTTGACATACTCTTCGACCGCTTCAATGCGTGCTCCTTGGCGGGAGGCAGAAATCTTGTCGGCGGCACTGCATAGACTCCCCTCGATGGTCTTAGCTTCCATCTCTTCGTGATGGCACCCTATCCCATTGGCTACCTCTTTTGCTTCGCCATATTTGAGAGAAAGGTCATGCCCAATGATTGCGTGAGCCCCTTCCACTTCATGGGACACCGCTTTGCCGATATCATGAAGCAGTCCGATCCGCTTAGCCAACTTTACATCCAACCCCAATTCTGAGGCCATAATCCCCATCAGATAAGAGACTTCGAGCGAATGGTCCAAGACATTTTGCCCATAACTATACCGGAACTTGAGTTTCCCTAAGAGATGGACGAGTTCGGGGTGGAGGTTCATGGCGCCGGCCCGCAGGGCGGCATCCTCGCCAAACTGCTTGATCTGCTTTTGCGTGTTGACGACCGCTTTTTCGACCGCTTCTTCAATCCGGGTGGGATGGATCCGTCCGTCTTGGATGAGTTCGCTCAGGGCTAATTTGGCTACATTGAGGCGGACTGGGTCAAATCCGGACATGACGACTGCCCCCGGCGTATCGTCAATAATAAAGTTGACGCCTGTGGCGCGTTCTAAGGCGCGGATGTTGCGCCCTTCCCGTCCGATGATCCGTCCCTTCATCTCATCATTAGGGATCGCCACGGTGGTGACGGTCGCTTCTGAAACACAGGGGGTGGCAAGGCGGTTGATGGCGGTCGCGATGATGCGCGAAGCAGTTTGTTCTGCCTCTTCTTCCGCTTCTTTTTGAATTTTGCGGACAAGGTTGGCTGCGTCGGTTTTTGCGTCGTTGGTTACTTTCTCGATCAGTAGGGCGCGTGCTTCCGAAGAGCTTAAGCCCGAGGTTCTTTCAAGCTGTTCTTGCAGTTGAATCTGGGTGGCGGCAACTTTTGCTTCTTCTTCGTCAAGCCGGATAGTCCGGGCAGCGATGAGCGCCTCCCGTTTCTCAATGTCGGACAATTTTTTTTCAACGAGGGCAAGGCGTCCTTCAAGTTTATCTTCCCGCTGTTTAAGCCGTTCTTCTTCCCGCTGGATTTTCCGCCGTTCATTCTGCCAGGTATTCTCTTGATCCCGTTGCAATTCTAATAGCTGCTGCTTAGCAGTCAGCTCGCTTGTGCGCTTTAGATTATCTGCCTCGTATTCAGCACGCCGCAGAATCTCTTTGGCGATGGACTTAAGCCCGCCGACTTTAAAGCGGTAATAGGTCCACAAAATCGCTACACCAAACGCGACTCCGATAAACCCGCTCAATAAAAAATAAGCAAACTCTTCTTGCTGCATCGAACTCAAACTCAAATTGATAAAATGATATGGCCTAGCGCTTGGCCAGCATACGAAAATGGTAAATAAAAATAAAGATAATTACTGTTGATTAATTAATTGAATCGTTAAAAAGCCTCTGTTAAGTTATTCCTTTTAATGAGCGAGGTTTGGCCACCGGGATGACGATGTTAACCTTAACGATTTTAATCGCTTTTATTGTGGTCTTGCTAGCCATCGCAAGCTTAGCCATTGGATGGCTTATCACCGGAAAATCCAAGATCGTCCGGGGAGCTTGCGGATTAGACCCCCATAAATACCGGAATCAGAACTGCGGCACTCCTACCATTCACTGTGATCTATGCGATCCTCAGCATAAACTCGACCCATCTGAAAACCAACTCCAAAGCAAAATAAGGAAACGTGATGACAGCGACAACCAAAACCCCTGAAGAGCTTTTGGCTCAGATGCCTACCCGCGAATTGCGTCAGATTGCGGAACGGGTAGCTGAAAAACAAAGACTTAGTGAAGCTGAAGGCTTGCTGCTGTTAATAACCGAACATCAGACAGCTGTGCAGCAGCTGGCCGATTATTCCCGCGCGCTGCGCGTAGGTCCGACGGTGTATTTTGCCACGACTCTCTTTGTCCACCCGACAAACCTCTGTGAGCTCTCCTGCCCCTTATGTTCCTTCTATGCCAAGCCCGGCTGGAAAACCGCCTGGTTTTTGACTCCGGAGCAAATCGAACAAAAAGTTCGCAAATACTATCCATCGGGATTGACCGAAGTGCATATTGTGGGCGGATTATGGCGCGATTGCAACTTAGATTACTATCAAGAGATGTTCACCCGCATTAAGAACATCGATCCGCATTTGCATATCAAAGCGTTGACTCCGGTAGAATACGATTTTCTTGCTAAACTCCATGGCATCACCATCGAAGAGGTGTTCCAGCGAATGATGAGCTGGGGGTTAGGATCGCTGCCGGGCGGCGGAGCCGAAATTTTGGTCGAAAAAATCCGCAAGCAGATTGCCCCTCAAAAAATCACCTCCGAGCAATATCTGGAAGTGCATAAAATCGCCCACCAACTGGGCTTGAAGTCAAATATTACCATGCTCTTTGGACATGTGGAAGAGCCGCAAGACATTTTGACGCACCTTAGGCTCGTGCGCGAATTGCAAGATCAGACGAATGGATTCCAAACGTTCGTTCCGCTCAAATACCACGAAGAGAACAATGCGCTCGGCAAGCGGAAACACCGTTTGAAACCAAAAGATATCAAACGCGTGTATGGAGTCTCCCGCTTGATGCTGGACAATATCCGTAACCTAAAAGTGTTGTGGAACTATGTCGGCCCAGAAGAAGCTCAGGAAATTTTACGTTGGGGCGCCAACGACTTCGCTTCCACTGCGCTGGACGAAAAAATCATCATCATGGCCGGTGGTGTCCAAGTTAAAATGAGCAAAGACACCCTAGGAAAACTCATCTCTGATACGGGCAGAATTCCCAAAGAAATCCATTCAGGATACGATTACGCCCAAGATGACGCGGTTTGTGCATGTTAAAAGTGGGCTGGGTCGACTATCTAAACACAGTTCCTTTAACAGCTGCTCTTGAATACAACGCGGTAGCCAATCCGTTTCAATTGGTGAAGAATGTCCCATCGCAATTAAATGCTGCGCTGCATCAGGGAACATTAGATGCTGGTTTTGTCAGCTCAGCAGAATACTTAGCCCACCGCGAGCATTATGAGCTGCTGCCAGGTTTCTGCATCGGAGCGTGCGGGAAAGTGCTAAGTGTAAAATTTTATCACCATAAGCAGTTTGACTTTAAAAACGACCCGATTGGATTGACCGCGCAAAGTTTCAGTTCGTCGACCTTATTGAAGGTGTTATGTGAAAAATTTTGGCATGTAAAACCGAGGTTTAAACGGTTTGAACAATCGAACCAATGTACAAACTTTAAAGGGTTTTTATTGATCGGAGATGACTGTCTCAAGCACAGACTCCTGTCCGATTATGTTGAAATAGACCTAGCCGAAGCATGGCATCAACAGACAGGACTTCCCTTTACCTTTGCGGTCATCGCTTACCGCAAAGCTTTATCCGAACAGCAAAAAACGGAAGTGGTCCAACTGCAAGCGCTATTAAATCAAGCTTACGCGTGGGCGAAGCAAAATTGGGATCAGGTGATTCAACTAGGGGTTAAGCAATCGGGATTAACCCAACAGAAGGTTAGCGAGTATTTTGATTGCCTTCGTTATCGTCTGGATTCAGGCCAAATGGCAGGATTAACTAAATTCGCAGAACTAAGTGAAGAGTATGTACGATAAAAATCACCCTGAAACTATCCGTAAAATGTTCGGCTCCATCGCTAAAGAATACGATCGCGGCAATGCGGTACTTTCATTTAATTTGCATAAACGGTGGGACAATGCGTTGATCAAAGAGATTTTAGTGCCTAAACATCCGCAAGTCGCGCTCGATCTATGCTGCGGCACGGGGGACATCGGTTTGACCTATTTGACCCAATGGCGGTCCACTCAGTCGGCTCCTTGCCATATGTATATGCTGGATTTTTGCCCCGAAATGTTGCTGTATGCGCGGCAAAAAGCGTTTCAGTCCGGAGCCGTCAAACACCGCCTCGAATTTATCCAGGGGGATGCTCAAGCGATTCCCCTTCCCGACCAAGCGGTGGATGCGGTCACGGTGGCATATGGGATCCGCAATGTAAAGTCGCCTGAAAAATGCATCCAGGAAGCGTACCGGGTGTTAAAGCCTGGAGGACGTTTAGGGATTCTTGAATTGACCAAACCGAAGAATTGGTTCTTGCGTTTAGGACATACCCTCTATTTAAAAACGATTCTGCCCATTTTGGGAAAATTCGTCGCCTCGAACAAAGATGCTTACCGCTATCTGGGCAGCAGCATTCAAGAGTTCATCTCTCCGGATGAGATGGAGAAACTTTTGAGCGCAAATCAATTCAAACACTGTTCTCAAATGCCGTTAATGGGCGGCATCGCGACCATCATCACCGGCACAAAAGCATAGGAACAGGACATGGCACACCTTGTATGTCGTGGATGTCCTGTATGTCTTGTTATTTTGAATCGATCTTGCGATAAAGACGCTTCATCAACAGCAAAAAAATCAGATAGGGAGAAATCAAAAATAGGGCTAACAACATTACTAGACCAAAGATGGCCGATTTAGAGGGCATCACATTCTTGATGAACTCATTGGTCGCATCCAATAGCTCGGAGTTTTGCCGGATTGCGGCGGAAGAAAGCTCTACCATTTGACGGTTTTTTTCAATCGCTTGATTGCTTTTTTCGACAATCGCGGCATTGGCGACAATCATGTCGGTACTTGCTTTCACAGCGCCTGCATTATGACGTATAACCTCTGTGCTATGCTCCACAATCTGCGCGTTGCGCGCCACCCCTTCATTCACGGCAGCTAAGGTACGGGCATTATCCGCAATGCCTTTTGTACTCTTTGCAATCGCCTCGGCATTCATGTGAATCGCTTTGCTTGAGGTTTCCACTTGAGCGCTATTTTCAGCGATCACTTGAGTACTGCGTGCCACTGTGTCAAAGTTTCCGACGATCGCTTGGGTCGATCCTTCAACAGCATAGCGGTTGGTCTCGATCGCCGCCGTGCTTTCTTCGACGACATGGAGCATGCGTGTGACTCCGCACCCGATCAAGGATAGCGAAAAAAGAATGACGCATTTCTTCATTCATTCATCTCCCTGCGCTCTTGTTCCGTTGAACTAAATCTTTCACGAAGTCTCTCAAGATACAAATAAATGACAGGGGTAATAAACAACGTAATAAGCTGTGATAACAACAATCCGCCGATAATCACCAACCCTAGCGGCCGGCGTGCTTGGGCGCCAGCGCCCACTCCTAAGGCAATCGGCAGCGCACCAAAGATCGCTGCCACCGTTGTCATCATGATCGGCCTAAACCTAACGACCGCGGCATCGAAAATCGACCGTTCAGCCGACTCCCCTTTGGTCCGGATATTATCCAAAGCATAGTCGACCATCATAATCCCGTTCTTTTTGACAATCCCGATTAATAAAATGATCCCAAGATAGCCGTAGAGGGAGAGCGGCAAGCCAAACAACCAGAGCGTAAACAATCCACCCAGTGTGGCCGGAGGAAGTGTGGACAAGATCGTAATCGGATGGATAAAACTCTCATACAGAATCCCGAGGACGATGTAGATCGCAAAAACCGAAAAGATGAGCAAGTAGCCTGCACTTTTGATCGATTCATCAAACGTTTGCGCGGCGCCTAACAAGTTGCTGCTGACGTCGGGAGTTGACACCTCTTTTGCCATGCGCTGCACCTCATCCAATGCCGTACCCAACGGAACACCAGGAGCGACGTTGAATGAGATGGTCACCGCAGGAAACTGAGCCAGGTGGTTGACGCTAGCCGGGCCCACCCCTTCCTTCCACTTCACCACCGCATCAAGCGGAACGACATTTTGAGTTTCTTTATTACGCACGTAGATTTTTGCCAGGTCGGTCGGTTTGTCTTGATATTTGGGATCCACTTCCAAAATGACATCGTATTGGTCTAATTGTGTTTCAATTCGAGACACGCGGTTTCCCGAATAGGCCAGCAGCAGCGCATTTTCAATCTCTTCGGCTGTGATCCCCAGCGTCGAAGCGCGGTCGCGGTCGATCGTCACAAAGAGCTGCGGTGTTTTAACTTCTAAGTCACTGGAAACCCCTTGGAAAAGGGGTGATCTGATCATCATTTGTTCGAGCTTATCTCCAGATTCATACAAATGCGCCGTATTGATCGACTGCAAGACAAATTGGTACGCTCCTCGCGAAACGGGGCCGGCTGAAAGGTCGATCAACGGCACGTTTTTGAAGAAGGTTCTGATTCCAGGAATTTTTCCCACTTCGGGATAAAGCTGCTGAATTACCTGCAAGCTGCTATCAGAACGCTCGTCGCTCGGTTTAAGGCGTATAAATGCTAAACCATTGCGGAAGTCGGGATACGCGGAAATCGAAACAAAGGTGCTAATATTGTGGTTTTTTTGCAAGGCCGCGATAAACTGATCTTGATAGGAGTACATCCGTTCCGACGAAGTTCCCTGTTCCGCCTGATTATAGGCCATCACAAATCCGATATCGTCATCCGGAATAAAGTCATGCGGCAACGTAGCAAAAAAGTACCCGCTAATGATAACGCTTAGGATGGCCACCACAACGGCAGGGAACGGGTGGTCGATGACATATTGCAGCTTGGGTTTGTACTTGGAAACCATCCATTCATTTAGACGATGGGAAAAGCCGGCAAACCCTTTCATTTCCGGATCATGCGGAGGAATAAACCGACTGCACATCATCGGTGTCAGGGTTAAGGAGACGATCCCGGAAGCGAGGGTGACGACTACCAACGTCACAGCGAATTCTTGGAAAATCTTTCCGATCAATCCGCCCATGAACAGCATCGGGATGAACACCGCGATCAGCGAAAGGGTCATCGATAAGATGGTGAAGCTGATCTGTCTAGACCCTTCCAAGGCCGCACGCCA
Source organism: Parachlamydiales bacterium (assembly GCA_020054065.1). Classification (GTDB taxonomy): domain Bacteria; phylum Chlamydiota; class Chlamydiia; order Chlamydiales; family JAEYWL01; genus JAGVLX01. The sequence goes on from JAGVLX010000008.1 coordinate 12,649, forward strand.
GGGGCTTTCCCCTTCCTCTACGTGCCGCGCGATATTTTCCAGCACCACGATCGCATCGTCGACAATAAATCCGACCGCTAACGTCAACGCCAACAACGACAAGTTATCGATGGTATAGTTTAAGAAGTACATGACAATAAAGGTGGCAACAATTGACATGGGCATCGCGAGAGAAGGAATGATCGTATCGATAAAGCGTCCCAGGTAAATAAAAATGACGAATACCACTAATACAAACGCGACAGTCAAGGTGAACTTTACTTCTGCCACAGACTCGCGGATGGAATCAGCGCGGTCGAACACTTTGATCAATTGAACCGATGCAGGGATATCGCGAGTTAAGGCCGGCAATGCTGCCGCTACTGCGTCTGCGACTTTGATCGTGTTGGCGCCCGGCTGCCGCTGCACTGCTAATACAACAGTGGCCTGCGAGACATCTTTGTCCACGTATTTTAAACGCAGCTTGTCGTTCGTGGTGCTATCAATCGCTTTGCCGATATCTTGAATGCGGACCGGCGATCCATTTAAAAAGGAAACGATGATGGGGTCATAGACCGCGGCATTCTCTAACTGACCTTTAGCTAAAATCGTGGAAGAGCGCACAGGACCATCCAACTGCCCTGTGGGGAGGTTGACGTTCGCATCTGCGATCGCATCGGATACATCTTGCAGCGTGATCCCCAAAGCAGAAATCTTATCGGGATCGACCTGCACCCGGACAGCATACGGGGAGCCATAGGTAATCACTTGGGCAACCCCCTCTAACATCGAAAGGCGCTGCGCAATATAGATGTAGGCATAGGTGTACAAATCCCATACCGGTATTGTGTCGGACGTTAGGGCAATGTAAACAATCGGCGTGTCGGATGGATTGACTTTGCGGTAAACCGGGTCGTTAGGAATATTTGGCGGCAAGTGGGATTTGGCACGGGAAATTGCCGCCTCAACATCTTGCGCGGCTGCGTCAATGTTTTTGCTTACATCGAACTGCAACACAATGTTGGTATTGCCGAGCGTGCTGGTCGAGGTAACAGTCGTCACTCCAGGAATGGTCATGAACTCTTTTTCGAGCGGCGTGGCAATGGTGCTGGCCATGGTTTCAGGGCTCGAGCCGGGAAAGGCAGCTGTCACGTTAATGGTCGGATAATTCACATCCGGCAGGTTGCTGACTGGCAGAAGATAATAGCACATGATGCCCAAAACCAACGTTGCGAACATGATCAACGTAGTCATGACCGGCCGGCGGATGAATGGTTCTGAAAGGTTCATGATCTCCTACCCTTTTTTTTCATCCGTTGGTTTTTTTTCGTATACTTGACTGCCATTGCGCAAATTCACCTGCCCGTCGATGACGATTTTTTCTCCGTCCTTCACACCATCTTCAATGACGATATAGTCGTTGTAGCGGACTCCGGTTTTGACATTGCGCAATTCAACCGTGTTATCCGGCTTCACAATATAGACATAGGAACCTTGTTGTCCCATTTGCACAGCCGCGAACGGAACGATGAGCGCCTTCGGCTGCGTTTTAAGCAGCAGCTTCACTTCGACAAACTCACCAGGCCATAAAATCCGATTTTCATTTTGAAAAACCGCTTTAAGCAGAATGGTCCCCGTATTCAAGCTTAAATTATTGTCGATAAAATACACTTTGCCCTGGAACGTTTCTTGGATGGTGCTTTTCGGGATCGTGGCTTCGACAGTCAACGGCGACTGGCTTTGAAGCTGCTTGATGCGTTGGAACTCGTATTGCGGCAAATAAAAGTTGACGTCAATCGGTGAAATTTGACGGATGGTCGTCAACGGCCTTGTATCCGTGGGACTCACCAGGTTGCCCACGTCGACATCATAGCCGCTTAAACGCCCATCAATCGGAGCGGTCACTGAAGTATACCCAAGGTTAATTTCCGCATAGGTGACATCTGCCAGATCGATCATGACCTGTCCCTCCAAGGCGGCGACATTACTTTGATACTCGTCGTAGTTGAGTTGCGAAACATACTCTTTTTTGACCAGCTCTTTGTACCGTGCTAACCGGTCACGGGCGTACTCCAGATTGGCCTGATCTTTCACTAAGGTCGCTTTGGCTTTATCCAACTCCGCTTGGAATGGCTTAGGATCGATGCTGTAAAGCAAATCCCCTTTCTTCACGTTCTGCCCTTGTTTGACATGCACCGCAATCAGCTTTCCGGTCACTTGCGGACGCACTTCTACTGTAGCTTGCGAGTTGACGTTTCCAATGGTGGAAATGTAGACGGGAACATCTTGAGTTTTTACGGTCGAACTCACAATCGGCGAGGGAAATCCTCCGGGCGGAGGTTCTTTTTTCGAACAGCCGGTCACCATTCCACTCCCTAGCAAAGCCAGAGCAATCAAATATGCGGCGGGTTTCATTTTTTCTCCCTCGTTTTAAATTTGTTCGGGATTGAATCATTCTTATTGATCGTTCCTGTCGAATAGGCGATGTGGATCAAAGATCGATACCACGTTGCGATCGCTTGGATGCGTGCAGCACGTGCGTCAGCAAGAGTTTTTTGAGCTGTCAATAGATCAAGGATGCTGTTGACCCCTGCGCGGTAACTCCCATATGCCACCTCGTAGTTTTGTAGCGCGGAATCAAGGAACTCTTCGCTATAAATGACCGTTTTTTTCGCAGTTATAAAGGCGTAGTAACTAGTGACAATATCGAGGATAATATCTTGTTCTTTTTTACGCAGATTTTCAAAGGCAGAATCGGCAGCCGCCTCAGCTTGCTTTCTTTGGTACTCATACAAAAATCCTGAAAAGAGCGGCACATTAAGCGCGATAGAACCGGTGTATAAATGGCTGTCGAAGATATTATTATTGATGTAATGGGTTTTCAAAAAACTGCCGTTAGCCGAAAGATAAGGGAGTCCTGCAGATAAGGCTACTGTGATATCGGCTTGACGACTAAGTAATTCGGCATAAGCGCCTGCAAGATCAGGACGGTTCATCAAACCATCGGTGATCAGCTGTTCGACATCTTGATCCATGGAATCATCGGTTGGAACTTTTTTGGGTACATCAACAATATTTAAGCGGGTATCCGGAGGTACGCCCATCGCATAGGCTAGCTTGCCATAGTTGGTGTCCAGTACGCCCTGCAACTGAACAATTCTCAGTTGAACTTGGACTAAATTAGCTTTTGCCTGCAAGACATCAGCCTTGGTTTTTACACCTGCTTCAAACTGAGCCAACGCTGCCTCATAATTTTTTTGGGACTCTTCCAAATCTTGATCTTCGGCTTTGAGCAATGCCTTGGTTTCCTGAACTAGGTAGTAATTGTCAATCACCGAGAAGATGACATCCTGAATAGCGCGGTTATGTACCCAATCCGCGGCAAATAACAGTTCCCTAGCCGATTCTACAGAGGCATTGCGTCCGCCAAAGTCCCACAATAGATAATTTAAAACGAGTTGGCTCTCGACGGATTTATAACTTTTAAGCCGGCCTCCCCCTGTCGTCACATTCTGTCCCGACTTGTTATCCACAGCGGTAAAATTAACCCCACCTGTTCGAAATACTTGATCTCCGATCTCGTAAGTTTCTGTAAGATCTGCGGTAGGATACATCGGCGCTTTGGCAACACCTAATCCAGCTGCCGCGACGCGCGCGTCGTTCCACGTTCCCCGTGTGTCGGGATTGTTTTGTAGCGCAATATCGATCATTATTCCCAAGTCTAAAACGCGATTTGGACAAGGTACCGGTAAAATCTCCGGTTCGCAGGGAGCGATAGAGACTTGAGTGAGAGCAGGACACCACTCTTCAGCAGGTCCGCATGAAGTTTGATAATATTCAATAGGAGCGCATCCGGCGAGCCATGTTAAAGCAATAAATGGTAGTTTCTTATGCATAAGAATGAGTTGAAAATACCTTATATATAAGAAATCTTAAAGAAAAAATGGACTAAATGGACGATATGGACTGAATGGACGGCATGGACAAAAAGTAGACGGGCCATTTAGTCCGTTTTATTGGTGTAGCAATTGATCAGCTTGACGCGCCATCCACCACTCTTCTTGTGTATGAATGACAAGGAGTTGCACTTTAGAATCGGGAGTTGAAATAAACTGATCACCCGCGATCTTTTGATTGTGTGCTGGATCAAGCTGCATCCCCATAAATGATAGTCGGTTGCACACATTTGCTCGGACTGACGCACTGTTTTCTCCGATCCCTGCCGTGAACACAAGGACATCTAAGCCATTAGTTGATGCAGCCATCGCCGCCACTGCTTTGCTTACAGAATGGACAAAGATATTAAAGGCCAACTCGGATTGCTTGTTCCCTTTTTGGATTTGATCCTGCACTTCCCGCATATCGGCGGTTCCGCATAACCCTTTTAATCCGGAATCGAAGTTCAATTGATGATCGATCTCTTGAATCGAATGCTCCAGCACGGTTTCTAAATAGAGAAAGATTCCTGGATCGATGGAACCTGAGCGTGTCCCCATCACGACGCCTTCAAGCGGCGTAAACCCCATAGTGGTATCGATGCTGGCTCCGTTCTTGATAGCCGCTAGCGAACAACCACGCCCCAGATGGCACACGACCAAGTTTTCGGGTTGTTTTCCTAACAATTGTGCCGTGCGGTAAGAGCAATAAGCGTGGCTGATCCCATGAAAACCATAGCGCCGGACATGGTGGTCGCGCCACGCTTTTGGGATGGCGTACGTGTACGCCTCCGGAGGAAGCGTTTGATGGAATGCGGTATCAAAGACCGCGATTTGCGGAATGTTGGGGAACAATTGTTCGGTGGCCTCAATCCCCTCTAAGTTCAGTGGATTATGCAATGGAGCTAGCAGGCTTAAATTGTTGATCTCTTCTTTAACTTGAGGGGTAATTTTAACTGCCGCAGCGAATCGGCTTCCGCCGTGTACTACCCGATGGACGACGGCATCAACTGGTTCATGGATGTGAGATTTTAATAACCCAACAAGTTGATCGCGCGATTTGGATTGCCAATCAAAGGTAAGCTTCCAAAGCGGTTGATTGGATTCATCCGGAAATGTGAACAGTGCGGTTTTACAGGTGCTTGAACCGCAGTTGACGGCTAGGATGTGCATTAAAATTCCCAATTCCAGTTGGTGATTTCTTTGGGATCGGTGCCATGAGCTTCAATGTAGCGGCGATGGTCGCGTAATAGATATCCATACAACGACACCTTATCTGTCGCCACAGCTGCCACTTCCGGATTATGCTTAGAAGCTAACTGAAGGGCTTGGATGGCAATATCGAAGCGGCTGCATTTATTACGGACCGTCATATCAAACGGCGTTGTCGTCGACCCTTCCTCAATGTAGCCATTAATATGAAAGCGATGGGGATTGCCGCGGTTAAACAGCAATTGCTGCACCGCTGATGGATAGCCATGGAAATTAAAAATAACGGAACGATTGTCTGTAAATAACGCATCAAACAAAGCTTGAGCTAATCCATGCGGATGTTTTGAATTTTCCTCCAAAACTAACAAATCGGTAATATTAATCACTCTGAAGCGTAATTGGGGAACTTCTTTGCGTAGCAGTTGAGCTGCCGCCATCACTTCCACCGTCGTGTCATCGCCAATTCCCACCAACACAACATCCGGATTTACCCCATCAAAACTGCTAGCCCATTTCCAAATGGAGGCTCCAGCTCGACAATGAGCGATCGCTTCCCCCATCGTCAACCACTGCGGCATTTCCAATTTGGAAGCAATGATCAAATTGACATAGTTTTTACTGCGGAAGCAATGGTCGATTGTACTGATCAAACAATTGGCGTCCGGAGGAAAGTAACAACGCACTTGATCCCCTTTCTTATTGAGCAAGGTATTGACAAATCCTGGGTTTTGATGGGAAAAACCATTGTGCTCTTGTCTCCAGAGGGTTGATGAAGCCAAATAATTCAACGAGGAAACGGGATAGCGCCAAGGAATCTCTTTTGACACTTTGATAAATTTCGCATATTGATCCATCATCGTCGAGATAATTCCAAAAAAGGCTTCATACGATGGGAACAACGCATGCCTACCGGTCAGCACATACCCTTGCATCCATCCTTGACAGGTATGTTCGCTTAAAATTTCTATGACGCGTCCATCATCAGGTCCGATATCATCATCTTGTTTTTGCAAAGGCCATTGATACGTGCGATGGGTGACATCGAATACTTTGATCCGGTTGGATTCTAGTTCATCAGGTGAGAAAATGCGGAAGTTATCGGGATTGTCTTTGATCACCTGTGAAATGTATTTGGATGCAACCGCCGTATTGCTGATGTGTATCTGGCCGCGTTTGAAGCCACTACTCCCATCACTTTCGAGCGTAACTTTGAATTGATGGATATCTTGAGCCACTAAATCTTTCCGGACCAGCCCGCCAATGGTGTGCGGATTCATTCCCATCCGCAAATTCCCTTTGGGGCAAAGATCAAGCAGTTCTTGCAGTGGACGTCCATTTTTATCGAAGAGCTCTTCCGGTTTATAAGAACGCAACCACGCTTCAACTGCTTTTAAATGGGCGGGATTATTGCGTAAGTCTGCTGCGGGGACCTGATGCGCGCGGTTATGTCCCTCAATAGGCTTGCCATCCAGTTCTTTGATACCGCTCATGCCTTTAGGGGAACGGAGCAGGATCACCGGCCATTTAGGCTGGTGGATCCGTTCGCCTGAGCGCGCGGCATCTTGAATTAAGCGAATTTCGTGGTAGGCCCATTCCACCGCCGACAACATGCCCGCTTCGAGATCGGGAGGTTTGACGATGACCGGCCGATAGCCATATCCGCTGAAAAGTTGTTCAAGCTCGGTGTCATTCATCGTTCCATATATGGTCGGGCTAGCGATTTTATATCCATTAATGTGAACGATCGGCAGGACAGCTCCTGATTCCACAGGATCGATAAATTTGTAGCTATGCCAGGCGGTTGCCGTGGGGCCGGTTTCCGCTTCCCCATCTCCCACAATGCACGCTACAATTACATCACGATTGTCCATGGCCGCACCAAAAGCGGTGGCTAGGGCGTAACCCAGTTCGCCTCCCTCATGAATGGTACCCGGAATGCCCGGATATAAATGGCTAGGGTGGCCGCCTGGCCAGGAGAAGGATTTGATGAAATTGCCTAGACCAGCGTAGTCCAATGTCATTTTACGGTCATATTCTCCTAGCGATCCTTCGAGATAGAGATTTGCGAGGTTTGCCGGCGCGCCATGTCCAGGTCCGGTAATCAAGAACATATCGAGCTGATAACGGCGGATAAGATGATTCAAATTGGCATAGATGAGGTTGATTCCGGGGCAGGTCCCCCAATGACCGAGGAGACGGGGTTTAATGTCTTCCAGTGTAAGCGGTTTAGTGAGGAGGAAATTGTCCTGAAGGTAAAGCTGGGCGGCGCAGAGGAAGTTAGCAAGCCGCAAATACCTAGAGGTAAGCGTTAGTTCTTTTTTAGTATCTTGTGCGGTAACGATTGAAGTCATGATCTCTCCCGGTTAAGGATCAATCTATTCAGAGTGCGAATTGAAGGCAAGCAGAGCAGGACAAACAGGACAATAATAAGATTCTAAACAATAAAACGTTAAAGTGTAGTAAGTTTTTCTTAAGAGGCTGATTGGGCGGCAATATGCGCCGTGGTCCAGGCGTTTTGAAAATTGAAGCCGCCGGTGACGCCGTCGATATCGAGGATTTCGCCGGCAAAGTAGAGTTTGGGCTCAATAAGGCTCTGCATGGTTTTAAAATTCACCTCTTTCAGCGCGATTCCGCCAGCAGTAACAAACTCCTCTTTATAGGTAGTCTTCCCAGAAATTTTCTGGATCGTTTGGTGGATCATTTGCGCTAAGCGATTGAGGTCTTTGTTGGATGCGGATTGATACAATTGATCAGGTTGAAAAGAATTTAAGGTCAGAAGTTTATTCCACAACGCTTTGGGAATCTTAATAGGGATTTCTTTTCCCATTTGTTTACGAGCGTTTTGATTTTTACACTCCACAAGCTGTTGACGCGTCTGTTCAAAGGTTTGCGCAGGCAGCCAATCGATGTTCACGTTTGCCTGATAATCGCAATCATGAAGATAACGCGCTCCCCACGCCGAGAGCTTCAATACCGCCGGTCCGCTAAATCCCCAATGGGTAAATAAAAAAGGGCCTCTTTGATGTAATGACGTATTTTCGATGGACACTTGAACATCTTGCAGAGACACTCCCGATAAATCATGAAACGGCGAATCAGGCACATTAAACGTAAACAACGAAGGAACCGGCTTGACGATGGTATGTCCGAGCGTTTGCACAAGTTGATGGCCAAACGGAGCACTGCCCGTCGCCAAGATCACCGCATCGGCTTCTAAACGCTCACCTGATTGCAATTCAACCACACCATTTTTTAACGACTGAACCCCGCACTTCGTACGTATGTTGACACCGTGTTTCTCTGCTTCTTTCAAAAAGCAATCGATGATGGTTTGTGAGCTGTTTGTAACCGGAAACATGCGGCCATCCGCTTCGGTTTTTAACTCGATTCCCCGCTCCGCAAACCATGCGATTGTGTCGCGCGGTTGAAAACGGTGGAACGGTCCAAGCAGCTCTTGGCTGCCGCGCGGATAGTTCCGAACTAACTCTTTTGGTTCAAAGCAGGCGTGGGTGACGTTGCAACGTCCTCCACCGGAAATCCGCACTTTAGACAGGAGCTGGACAGACTTCTCTAGAAGAATGACTGAGTGTTCTGGATGCAGCTGTGCATGATTGATTGCTGCAAAGAATCCGGCAGCGCCGCCGCCGATGATGACGATATTTTTTGGCATAAAAAAAAACAGGGTCCCGAAGGACCCTGTTTAGACAAAATCAATTAACGAAATGATTTATTGTCGCGTGAAGGACGCTCACGGCGATCACCAAAGGAACGGTTTCCACCGCCGCCTTCTGGCTTACGATCACGTGTTTCTGAACGCGCCCAGTCGATTGCTAGGTTACGGCCACGGTGTGGCTGACCATTTAAACCTTCAAGAGCAGCACCTGCGGCTTCTGGGGTTGCAAAAGATACAAAGGCAAATCCACGAGGACGACCTGTGTAACGATCGGTAATCATCTTAACTTCAGTAACTTCACCATATGTTCCGAAGAGTTCTTTCACTTCATCTTCGGTCATTTCAAAGCTAAGGTTACCAACGTACAACTTACTATTCATTGACTATCTCCATAGTTTATAAAAGCCGTCCCAACTTAACTTTCTGAGGCGGACTTTTCCCCTATGGAAAACCGTAACAGCAAGAGATTCAGGGACAGAACTGATTCAAACCTTTGCCGGACTGTACGGTCGGGCATTAGTTAAAAACATCTTTTATTATCTCATATTCACCCGATCCTGTCAACACAGTATCTTATTCCCCTAACGCCATCTTGCCAAAAGGGGTAATGCAGAAGCATCGGCGCCCCTGGTGGGTTCCGGCGGCGGTCATGCCCACTTCGAGCAAACGCTCGCAAATGACCCCTTCGACAAGGGTTTTTTCCACCTCAGTATAGGTAGGAATGTGGTATTTCCACCGTTTTCCACGCTGTTTTAAGACAATTCCCTCACTGGATCCAATCCCGGCAGTCATGCCTTTGATAAAATCTTCCAGATATATCCAGCCGGAGTGCAAAACCCGCTTCAAGCTGCGCTCAACTTCGCGCAAGTTACGCTCGGTATTTAGGTCTTGATCGACATCGAACAGGGTCAGGCGGTTCAAGGGGTTGCGAAACAAGATTAAGGCTTGGTCCTGCGGTCCTTTGCTGAGCCATCCCTCGATGTCCGAGGTGGGGATCAATTTGTAATTTTTGACCTCAACTAATTGAAGCAGCATCATTTTTGAAAGGATGCGGGTCAAATAGCTTTGAACCAGTTCAGGATCATACTTTTTCAAGTGCGGCAAATGGGTAAACGCATAATCGATGCTGATGGTCAGCTTGCCCTTCCATTCATGGACCGGAATCGGGATGCGTTGGCCAAAGCGCAGCAATTCCGACAGGTCATTGACAAAGGCAAATTCCCGGTCGCATAACGATTCGACTTCATGGGAATTCTTGATGGCAGCGGGCTGAGTATCGCGCAAAAATTTTAAATACTCCCGCCATTCGAAAAACGGTGTGACGAACTCTTTCCACATCCCCTCGACTTGCCGGTAGCTGATGAAACAGACGAAATTGTACTCCAAATGGAGCATCATTTCTTCAAACTGCTCATGGGATAGCTTATATTTTTCCCTTAGGTCGTGCGAACGGACGCTGAAGTCTGGAGACGAAAACACATCTTTAACGATTCCATTGAGAACCGGATCGTCAAATTGCAGATCTTGGAGGTATTTTTCGTAGATTTTGGGAGTTTGAAAATATTTATCAAGAATCGCGCTGAAGATGTGATCTGTATGTTTGGGGAGCTGATACCAGGTCGGGAGGACATGAAGGGGGACTTTGCTTAAGGAAGCTTGGATGTATTCGATGTTTGGTTCGAAATCTTCCTCGAATTTCCTGGCTTGAAATTCGTAATATTTCCGCATCTCCTTGTCTACCGCAACCTTGCTTCCTTGGCGGCTCAGAAGCTTGGTTGTCGATAATTTATCGAGGGCTGCGATCACCTCATTTAGGGGAATTTGCAAGGCGCTGGCAAGGTCATCGACCGTGAACTGCAAGGAGCTGTCAAGCACCTCTTTTAAGAGGTCAACTTCGTGAACGGTAAGTTGTGACATGAGGATTCGATTTTCGATGTCACGCCTATAATTGTAGTCCAATAATGTGATTTTGTTTTTGCGTAGAGTAGCCATGTCTTAAGTCTGGTTAAGTATTTAGACACATTCATGTGAAATCAATCCTAATTTCGCACATTATTAAAAATTAAATTATGAGTAAGGTCGAAATTAATTTTGAATTTCAACTTGGCTATAAATATTAGAGGAGCAAGAAGATTTTAAACAAGGGGGAAAGAAAGAAAAAAATGAATGAAAAAGAACAGGACGCACAAGACAAAAACAAATTGTCCTGTGTGTCCTGTTTGTCGCGCGTGTCCTGTTTGTCCTGTCCCTTTTAAGCAGACTTACGGCGTTGGTCAATGTAATTGACGACATCTCTTACGGTAGTCAATTTAGCTGCTTCTTCTTCTGAAATTTCGCAGTTGAATTTTTGCTCGAGAGTCATCACCAGTTCGGTCAGATCGAGTGAATCGGCATTTAAATCCTCTACAAACGATTTATCTAAAGTGACTTCGTTCTTATCGACACCAAGTTGTTCAACGACGATGTCAATGACTTCTTTCTCAATGGACATGTGATACCTATTTTTTGACGTTTACGTTTAATTCAAAAAGTATATGTAAAACGCATCTTTTGAGCAACCCTAGTTTTAGAGGCTACTCCTACATCACCATTCCGCCATCCACAGTCAGGACCTGTCCGGTAATGTAATCCGATAACGGGCTAGCCAGGAACAAGGCCGCATTGGCCACCTCGGCCGGGGTCCCCATCCGCGCTAAAGGAATCATTTTAAGGACTTCTTCCTTCCTTTCACTCGGCAAAACCGCCGTCATGCGTGTTTCAATAAACCCGGGAGCGATGCAGTTGACTTGGATATTGCGGGAGGCGATCTCTTTCGCCAGCGACTTCGTAAACCCGATCATCCCCGCTTTGGAGGAGGCGTAATTAACCTGCCCTGCTTCGCCAGCTAGCCCGACCACGGAACTAACGTTGATGATTTTTCCTTTTTTAGCTTTGAGCATGAGGCGGGAAACAGGCTTGGCCCAGTTAAAGCACGATTTTAGATTCGTCTGGATGACCGCATCCCAGTCATTTTCGGACATGCGCATCAGCAACCCGTCTTTGGTAATTCCTGCATTGTTAACCAGGATATCGATTCCCCCTTTCAGGGCTGCGATATCTTTGACGATCTGTTCGACTGCTGTCGTATTGGAAACATCCACAGAATAGAAAGCAGCGCGGTCGGAGTGGGTCGATTCTTTAATTTTTTTAACGACTTGTTCTCCACGCTCGGCGTTGGTGCCAATGATCGCTACCCAGGCGCCTTGGGCGGCAAATGCTTCAGCGATCGCTTCGCCGATTCCTGATGTGCTGCCTGTTACGATGGCTGTTTTTCCGGCTAATAAATCTTGCATACAGTCCTTAATGGAATAGGGATTCTACTTGTTTAAGGTCTTCGAGTTTATCAATGCTTAGAGTTGGTTCGTTCACGAGATTCCGTTTATTTAAGCCTGTGAGGGTTTTTCCGCAACCGATTTCGAGATAACAGCCGATTCCTGAACGCTTCAGTTCTTCGATCGATTGTTCCCAACGGACCGGATGCGTCACCTGTTTGATCAAGTTGGTGCGCATCTGTTTTAAATCATCCACGCGATTGCCTGTGACGTTCATCACGACGCCGACTGGGCTTTCTTTAAGAGAAACTTGATTAACATACTCGGCAAGGCGTTGTTCCGCATCTTTCATGAGTCCGCTGTGGAAAGCCCCCTGCACCTGCAGCGGCAAAATCCGTTTCGCACCCTTGGCTTTAGCGGCAGCCGTTCCGGCTTCGATTCCTTTTAGGGTCCCGGAGAGCACGACCTGTCCAGGCGAATTAAAATTAGCGGCCCATAAGTCATTGGGGAGCTTAATCTCTTCAACGAGGTTCTCTATCTCGTCGGCGCTAAGCCCCAGCACAACCGCCATCGTTCCTGGATGGGCGAGGCATGAATCGGTCATAAATTGCGCACGGTACTGCACGAGCGGCAGGCATTCGTGTAGGGAGATCTTTTGTGCGGCGGTCAACGCTGTGTACTCGCCCAAACTCAGTCCTGCGCATAGGGTGGGTTGGAGTTGAGGAAACAATTTCTCCAATACTGCCAAAGTGGCCATGCTGACGACGTAGATTCCAACCTGGCTGTTGCGGGTTTCGGTCAGATCGGCTTCGGTGCCGTTGAAAATCACATCGGTCAGTTTCCGTTTAAGAAGATCTTCCGCTTGTTCAAACACGCGGCGTGCTTCCGGATAGGCATCATAAAATTCTTTTCCCATGCCTGGGTATTGCGCGCCTTGACCGGGAAATAAAAATGCAAACGATTGTTTTAACATTGTCTTACGTTTGGGTTAATAGAGCTGCACCCCAGGTGAGTCCACCGCCGAATGCAACGAGTAATAGGTGATCATCATGATTAAGCTGTTGTTCTTGTAGCAGTTCATCCAGGGCAATCGCCACGCTGGAGGCGGAGGTATTGCCATACTTATGAACTGTCTTATAAACTTTTTCATCGGGGATATTCATCTGTTTGGCGATGGCGTCGATAATCCGCAAGTTCGCTTGATGCGGCACCAGCCAGCGGATGTCATCTGCTGCAAGCCCAGTGGCATCTAGACACTCTTTGGCAGCCATTTCCATGCGGCGCACGGCATGCTTAAACACCTCTTTGCCGCTCATGCGGAAAAAATGCTCCCGCTTTTCCACCGTTTCTTGGCTGGCCGGATGGCGTGCTCCGCCTGCCGGGATGATCACCAGATCAGCCAACTCTCCATCCGCCCCTAAGCGAACGGTATCGACAAACCACCCTTTTCCGCTGTCGCTGACGACGGCGGCGGAAGCGCCATCGCCGAACAGGACGCAGGTGTTTCGATCGGTATAGTCAATAAAGGAAGACATTTTTTCGCTGGCGATCACCAGCACATTTTTATAGGTGCCAGATTCTACCAACGCTTTGGCAATCGACAAGCCGTACAAAAATCCGGTGCACGCCGCTTGGATATCCAAAGCAGCCGCACGAGTCGCGCCGATTTGAGTTTGAATCAGCCCGGCGGTGTTCGGGCAAAGGTAGTCAGGACTCATGGTCGCCACCAAGATCATGTCAATGTCCGCGGCGGTCACCTGTGCTTTTTCCAAAGCGGCGCGCGCGGCATAGGCGCCCATGTGGGAGGTGCATTCCTCTTTAGTAGCAATGCGTCTTTCGTTCATCCCCGTACGGGTAACGATCCACTCGTTGGTCGTGTCGACTAATTTTTCAAGGTCGCTATTACTTAAAATTTTTTGTGGAAGATATGATCCAATTCCGCGGATGCGTGCTTGAGGCTTATTATTCATTTAGTCACATAATTATAAAATAAACTGGTAGAATAACATAAGCTTCAAATTTCGATAAAGAAATCTTTACTTTTGGTTCTTTTTCGCTAATGTTCTATATTTATTACGGTTTATGAAAAAATATCCTACGCATCTCATTAAATTAATTGATGTTCTAAAGCGGCTCCCGGGAGTGGGTAACAAAAGCGCCGAACGGTTTGCTTTTGACCTGATCGACTGGCCGCAATCCCACCTAAAAGAGATGGCCGCCGTGCTCGATTCCCTAAGGGATCACCTGGACCACTGCCAGGAGTGCGGCTGTCTGGTGGGAAAAGAGGGGTGTCCGTTTTGCAATCTAGATAAGCGGGACCCAAAGCTCCTCTGCATTGTGGCTTACCCGAAAGATGTGTTCGCTTTAGAAGATACCCATGAGTACCGCGGCGTGTACCATGTGTTGGGGAACTTGCTGTCTCCGTTGGAAGGAAAAGGGCCGGAGCAACTCAGGCTGTCCCAACTTAGGCAGCGGATTGCCGACCTGCAAGTCAAAGAAGTTGTGATTGCCTTGGATTCAACTTTAGAAGGGGACGCCACAGCGTTATATCTCAAGAAAGAACTTGAAAACAGCCAGTTATCCATTTCACGCCTAGCGTTTGGCCTGCCGATGGGAAGTTCCCTGGATTATGTGGATGGGGGAACATTAGCACGAGCGTTTGCAGGAAGAGCGCGATTTTAATTTAAAGCAAAACGACAGAACGACCAAAAAGACTTAAAGGACCAAAAAATAAAGTTAAATTGAAACGATTTTTATAGTTATAAAATTCTTTCACATTAATCGTTTGTTCCCTATGGCCTTTTGGTCGTTTTGGTCCTTGGGTCCTTTTGGTCGTTCTGTCGTTTGTCGTTTTCTTTTGCTTTTTTGGGTTTAATCCCCTATCATCGAAAACCTTCGCGATATTAATTTTTTCGAACGCATAAAGGCCAACCTATGCCCAGGCTCTTGACCCGTCTCGTTACTCTCTTCCTTTTCATGACTGCAGCGCTATCCGCTCAGACTGTTCCCTATGAAAACCTAGTGATTGAAAAGATCGACATTTCGATTGCCAATGCTCCGCCGGATTTGGATTACAACTATACTCTCATCACCAACCGGATGAAAACGCGGGCCGGAGATGTATTCTCGCAAACTGTGTTCGATGGCGACTTGAAAATCCTCATTCAAGAGTACGACCGGGTAGAACCGTGCCTGGATGTTGTCAATTGCAAGCTGTACATTACGTTAAAAATTTGGCTGCGGCCGCAGATCCGCACGATCCGTTGGGAAGGAAATTGCGCTTACTCCTCTAAAGATCTGCAAAAAGAGCTTGGCATGGAACCCGGCGCAATTTTCGACCGCCTAGCTTTTAACAAAGGGTTTAACAAGTTACGCGCCTACTATGTCAAAAAAGGGTACTACGAAGCGGAACTCGATTACGATGTCGAATTTGACGATGTCACCAACGATGTCGATATTGTCATCACGGTCAACGAAGGACGCTGCGGAAAAGTGAAGAACATCATCTATGAAGGGTTGACTTCATGCGAGATCGAGGAAATCGAAGAGATGATGGTCACGAAAGAGTATAACTTTTTCATGAGCTGGTTCACCGATGAAGGGATTTACAGCAATGAAGCGATGCAGCACGACCAATTTGTAATTTTGACCTATCTGCAAAACCATGGTTACGCGGACGCGAAAGTGAGTGTCGAAATTGTGGATGTCTGCTCCAATCGGATCAATGTCATCATCCGAGCCGATAAAGGGGACCTCTACACCTTCGGTGAATTGACTTTTGAAGGAAACTGCATCTTTACCGACGAACAGATCCGCTCCCGCTTTACCATTGAAACAGGTTGTCCTTACTCCCCTGAAAAGGTGCGGGAAACCATGCTTCGGATCGTCGACCTCTACGGTAAGTTCGGCTACATCGATGCCGTTGCCGATTTTGAACCGACGCTCAATCCGGATTGTCCCATCTACGACCTCCACTTTGAAATCGAAGAGGGAGAGCAGTTCCGCATCGGCCTGATCAAAGTATTTGGCAACTGCTCGACCCAAACGAACGTGATCTTGCACGAATGTTTGCTGATTCCAGGTGAAATTTTCAACATCTTGAAATTGAAAAAAACCGAAGAGCGCTTGCATAACATCGGCTACTTCAAATGCGTCAACGTCTATGCGGTACGCACCGAAGATTGTAGCGAGCTCGGCGGCAACTACCGCGATGTGCATATTGAAGTCGATGAAACGAACACCGGTAACTTCTCGGCCTACGCTGGTTTTAGCAACCTGGAAAGCATCTTTGGCGGATTCAGTATCACCGAGAAAAACTTTAACATCCGTGGCTTCCCGCGGGTCTTTAAGGATGGATACCGGGCGATGCGCGGAGGCGGCGAATATGCCTATTTCAATACGACGATCGGCAGCAAAAGCCGCAGCTATAGCTTCTCATGGGCCAAGCCCTATTTCAATGATACGCCTTGGATTGTGGGATTTGATATTGAGCAGTCGAATGTCCGCTATATTTCGAATGACTACTACTTCAACTCGATCGGCTTGAATGTGCACGGTAAACTGCCCATCAACGACTATATGCGGGTCGGGGTCCACTACCGGATTAAAAATACGGCTGTGCACGTCGTCAATGCCGGTAACCTAAACGAACTGCTGGTTAAAGAAGCGAAGAATAGCGGCTTAATCTCCGCTGCTGGTGCCGCGTTCTATTTCGACTCGACCGATTGTCCGCGCAAACCCACCAAAGGGTGGCGCTCCACCTTCCAGTGGGAATACGCCGGATTGGGAGGTGACCACCATTTCTTCGGTTTCGCCTACACGAATACCTGGTACTGGAAAATGTTTACCCGTAAAGGGATTTTTAAAGCGCGCTGCGATAACCGCTTCTTGGTTCCGGTTGGCAATACCAGCTATTTGACAATGCCCTTGGATGAAAGACTCTATTTGGGCGGCGAAAACGTCGTAAGGGGGTATAAGCAATACGCCCTAGGGCCTAAGTTCCCAGGCACCAACGATCCGCGCGGGGGCTTATCCTTAAACCTCCTTTCGATCGAGTACTCCCATCCCATCTGGAAACGGTTGGACGGTTTCCTCTTCTGCGACGCAGGACACCTCTCTCCAGGGCTATGGCATATCGGCGAATTCAAAACTTCAGTTGGTTTCGGAGTCCGTTTTGTTGTATTTGAGAACGGCCCTCCTATCTCACTGGGCTTCGGCTTCCCAATCAACCCAGAAAACGACCGGGACGATGTGCAGAACTTTTTCTTTAACCTAGGAGCTCAATTCTAGACTGAATTAAATGAAGGTTTTAGTTATAGTTTATCCAATAACAAATCTAATTGGAGCATATGATGAAAAAATTGAATCAAATCTTATTGCTAGCTTCGTTAATGCTTGGCCTAAGCGCATCTGTGCATGCCGCAGACGCAAATAAGACACCGGTTATCCGCATTGTCAACTTCAAAACGGCTGTAGAAAATTCCAAATTGGGCAAGAAAGAGCAGGAAGCATTCGAAAGCCTCAAAGGACAAATGGAAAAAGTCGTTGAGGAGAAGCAGAAAGAACTGAACGATGTCGCCTCCAAACTCGATGATGCCGACTACGTCGACAGTTTGACTCCCGAAGCGGAAGCCGAATTAAAACATAAGTTTCGCGCCATGAACCAAGAGTTCGTCGGCATGCAAAACCAATATTACCAACTGCTTCAGCAAGCGAATGTCAAGATCGTCCAAAAAATTGCTGAAACCGTTGCCCAAGCGTCTGAAACCGTTGCGAAAAACCATCAGTTCGATATCGTCCTCAACGAAGACGGCAGTTTTTTTAACAATCCCGCTTATGATATCTCTGACCTCGTTGTCAAAGAAATGGATGTGATCTACGAACAAGAGCTCAAAGCTCAGCCGCAGCCAAATCCGAATGCACCAAAACCAGCCGGCAAATAGAACTCACTTAATGATTGCGCGTAAACGGATTTACGCGCATTTTTTATGTTTATGAAATCGTTTACCCTTCAACAAATTCAAGAACTCACTGGCGCAAAGCTCGTTGGCGATGCCAAAAAAGTGATTACCGGTGTAGCCAATTTAGATGCAGCCACCGCGAACGATATCTCTTTTTGCGCCAATCCACGCTACCTCAAAGCACTCCAAGCTTCCAACGCAGGCGCCATCTTTGTGACGGCTGCTCAAGAATCCCTTGAGGGAAAAAACTTATTTATCTGTGAAGATCCCTCCCTTGCATTCCAAAAGATTCTTGATCAATTTTTTGGCAACAATCCTTTAAGCCAATCAGGATTTAACGGCATTCATCCTTCAGCTGTCATCCATCCTTCCGCTAAGATCGGAGCGAACGTCACCATTGGGCCCTTATGCGTCATCGACCAAGAAACTGTAGTGGGACAAGGGAGCACTATCCACGCCGGATGTAAAATTGGATCGGGCGTAACGATCGGCGAACAGTGCCTTCTGCACCCGAATGTCGTGATTCGCGAACTTTGTGTGCTAGGAAACCGGATCATCCTTCAACCAGGGGTTGTCATCGGCGGATGCGGCTTTGGATACCAAGCCAACAAGAAAGGTGAACATATTAAGTTGGCGCACTACGGCAAAGTGATCATTGAAGATGATGTAGAGATTGGAGCCAACACAACCATTGATCGTGGACGGTTCCAAGCGACGACCATCAAAAAAGGGACGAAGATCGACAACCTTGTTCAGATCGCCCATAATACGACAATCGGCGCACACAATATTATAGTAGCGCAAACAGCGATTGCCGGATCCGTCACAACCGGAAGCCATGTCATCATCGGCGGACAAGTCGCTATTGACGGTCACCTTACGATCGAGTCAGGGACCATGCTAGCCGGACGTTCAGCCGTGACAAAATCCTTGGAAAAAGGAGTTTACAGTGGTGCTCCAGCCCAGCCCATCAATAAGTTCAACCGCATGATCGCCATCATGCGCAATCTCGAAGGCTACATCAAACAACTCCACGAGCTGTCAGCAAAAGTGGAAAAGGCGCAATAACAAGATATGAGACAGCTTTTGTCGTGTAAGTCCTGTCAATAGGTCTTATGATCTATAGCATGCGCAGCATGCTTTGGGAGTGCGGTGCTCTGCACATACCATCAAGCTAAGCAAATTTTTTGCACGGTGACTTACAG
>JAGVLX010000036.1 GCA_020054065.1 Parachlamydiales bacterium
TGGCTGATAGGCATGATTAAACCCCTTAAGTGTTACATAAGCAGTTTAATTCATGACCGTTAAGGCTTGATAACCCCCGTTTTTAAATTGTGTTAAGATGCTTCAATCAGGTATTAACCACAGAGACACAGAGGCACGGAGAAAAACAAAATGAGCAAGATGGTTTGCAGTAGCAGGATATTTTGAATTGTCGAAAGGATTTGGTAACTTTTTATTATTTTTCTTCTCTGTGCCTCTCTGTCTCTGTGGTTAATTTCTGTCTAAGTGTTAGATTATGGGTAATGGGATGTGCATAGGGGAAAGCAAGTTTTGTTTTAAACAATTTCTTTGATGCCCCTGGTGCCCCAGCGGTGATGTAGAAAATATTCGAGCGGGGAGAATACCAGCTTATCAATCAGCAATCCGATCAAAATGATCACAATCATGATGCCGATTACCGCTTCCATCGCATGCAGCTCGCGCCCATAATGGAGCAAATGCCCCAATCCAAACCCCGTCAAGATGGTGATATAAATTTCGGCTGCCATCAACGAACGCCAAGCAAACGCCCACCCCTGCTTCATCCCCGAGACAATAAACGGAAAGGCGGCCGGCAAAATCACGTGCAGCCAAGTATGAAGCCCTTTAGACCCCATCGTACGGGCGGCGCGGATATAGATCGGCGGCACATTTTTGACCCCTGCATCGGTTGCTAACGCGATCGACCAAACCGACCCCATCACGACAATAAAAAACATCGCTTTTTCGGTCTGACCAAACCACAGCAAGGCCAAAGGCGCCCAGCAGATGCTAGGCAGAGTTTGCAATCCGAGTGCAATCGTTCCGATGGTATCTTCAAAAAACTGGTAGCGCGCCGTCAATAACCCCATCGGGATCCCGATTAATAAGCCAAAAAAATACCCTAACAGCAGCCGTTCAATCGTGATCAAGCACGCTTCAAGGAGCGATCCGTCAGCAAATGCATGGTGATAATAAGCAAGGATGTCAGTCGGTGCCGGCATGAGGGTGTGCGACCAAATCTTAAAGCGGATCAACACCTCCCAAAAGAGCAATAACGCCGCAAAAAAGAGGATCACCGTCAGCCAACGCTTCATAAAATCTGCCCTTTCTCCGTCAGATGCTTTTTTAATGTATGGGTAATCTCAGAGGCATACTCGGCCACCGCTACGGAGCGTATGTCGCGCGGACGGGAGAGTGTGATGGAAAACTGTTCTTTGACTTCGCCGGGATGGGGAGAAAACAAGATCACCCGATCTCCCAGACACACAGCTTCCGATACGTTATGGGTGATAAAAACAATCGTTTTACGCTGCCGTTGCCAAATGGATTGAATATCGCCATAAAACTGTTCGCGCGTCAGGGCATCCAAAGAAGCAAACGGTTCATCCATCAGCAAAATTTCTGGATCAGGTGCCAATGCGCGCGCTAACGCCACCCGTTGCTTCATTCCGCCGGATAGTTCGTGAATATTGGAGTAGATAAACTTCTCTAAGCCGACCAGCCGCAGAAAATAGTGTGCGCGCTCATTTCGTTCTTGTTCAGACAGGCCGGGTTTTAGCTTTAACCCGAACAGGACATTGTCGAATACATTTAACCAAGGAAACAGCGCCGATTCTTGAAACATCACAAGCCGGTCACTGCCGGGGCTGGTGATGGGCTTTCCATCCTCAAGAATTTTTCCTTGGTCAGGCTTGATCAGCCCCGCAATCAAGTTCAGCAGCGTGCTTTTTCCGCAGCCCGAAGGACCGACGATGCACAAAAACTCTCCGTCAAGAATGTTTAGATGAATATTGTCTAAAGCGGTAATGGTGTTGTTATTGTTTTTAAACCACTTGGAGACACCATCGATAACGAGTTTGGGAAGCTGAACTTCATCCATCTTGCACCGGAGGTAATTTTTTTTCCGCTAAGATGGAATGTAAAATGTCTAACTGATAAATGCTTTCTAAATTCGGCTGCTCTTTAAGAAATCCGACTTTAAAGGCATTTTCACCTGATTGATAAAGCGAAAGGACGATCGGATCGTAGGTGAGCTCTAAATTTTTCCAGGCACGCTCAAATACGTCGGCTGGCAGCGCAAAATAGATCTCTTCTTTCAACTCGGCCTTCAAAATCGCCTTGGCTTCATCGGGATGCTCCTTGATCCATTGCGTCAACTCAATTTGGGCGGCAATCCATTTTTTGATTAACTCCGGTCGCTGATGCAGATACTTCACGCTGGAAACCAAATGGGTGGTTACATATTTGCCGTCCGTTTTTTTCCATAAAATGCTTTCATCGAAATAAATCTTTCCCTGTCCCTCCAATACGAGGCGGCTGACCCATGGTTCAATCGTCCAGACGGCATCCAGATCTTTTGTTTTAAACATCGCTAATTGATCTGGATTCGCTGTTGGGATCACTAAAACGTCCCCGCCCGTCATCGTCACTTTATACCCTTCTGAAATTAGCCATGCCCGCGCCGCCACATCTTGCGTATTGCCAAATTGCGGCGTACCCACTTTTTTTCCTTTAAAATCTGTATTGGTTTTGATGCGGCCATCAGGTTGGACGACTAAGGCGGCCCCGCCGCTGCAGGCGCCACAGATGATGCGGATTTCTTCGCCGCGCGCCCGAATAAACGCATTGATCGCCGGATTCGGTCCCACGTACGTGAGGTCGATCGAATCGCTAAAAATTCCCTCCATGGCACTCGGTCCGGCGTTATAGACGAACCATTGGATTTCTACATCCGGTCCTAGTCGTTCTTCAAACCACCCTTTGCCATTCCGGGATAAGCCATGGGCAATGACTGCCTGGGCATGGGTGATATTCGGAAAATGACCCACACGTATGACCTGGGTTTCTTTTGCATAAGCATTAGAAAACCAAACGATTAAAAGAAATAATGCAAGTCGGACTGCCATATCATCACCCTAGCTTGCAAGTGGCAAACCCGTCAAGGAGTAAATCCTCTCCAAATCGGACGGGTCAAGCAGGTTGCTCCCCCTTCCGCTTTGTGGGAAATTTCATCCCCTCTATAGGTATAAACCACAATTCCATGATCGCTTAACCGTTTTTGCGTGACGGGATTCCCTTCGATAGTCAGGCAGACGCCCGGTTGGATGGCTAACACGTTGGGTCCCATCGTATAAAATTCACTTTCTGGCACCTCGATCAGGGTAAATCCGGCAGTGTGCAGATAGTTAACGAACCATACGGGCAGGAGAGGGGAGTAGACTAAAGCCGTTTTTTCGTCGACTAAGCTGATCAGCGATTGCAAATGGAGGCACGCCTCTTTTCCTTGCCAGTAAGGCAATTCGACAGCGATGACGGTAATGTTGAACGGTTCCAATGCGTGTTTTAGCTGTTCGATCCCCTCGGCATTCGTACGGAATCCTAAACCGGCTGCCAGCGTATGTTCATCTAACCATAGCAGATCGCCCCCTTCTGCAGTCGCTGGATGGGTCAACTTGGCCAACGTGGGGATGCCGCAGGCCAGCAATTTCCGTTCAATCGCCTCCTCTTCTCCCTGCCGCAACGGTTTTCCCATCCGTAAAATCACACTGCCGTAGTCCGTGACAATCACCGGATCGTGGACAAAAATCGCATCAGCCAAGCCGGGCAGATACTCATCGTGATAAATCACTTCTACATCTTGATTCAACAAGATGTTGACGAATGCATCATGTTCAGCCTGCGCCTTCGCAAGGTCCGGCTTCGCCGTATAGTGCCACAGGGCCGGATCGGCGTTTCCAAACACGTGATCGGGGCGTTTGACCAACACTTTCTTTAAGGGAGCAATCATGCTCTGCGATCCATACTCTTTGTCGGTTTTCATTTCGGCATGTAAGATTCCGGTCCATAAAATCATAACGCTTAAAGCAAGTTGAATCATGGGGTTAACTCCATTTAAAAAAATATTTCAAAAGGTTTTAATCGATTCAACACACAAAGTCAAAGTTAAAATGTACAGACATGGTATGTTCGTTCTATGAATGAGAGCCATAACAAGGAAACTCTGTTTCGCGATTACCTCAAGTCCCATCCGGCTGCCGCGCGGGAGTATGCCAAAGTTAGACAACGTCACCCGCAAGAAGAACAATTTGTCCATTCCAGTATCGAAAAAGCAAAAGAGCTGGAACGCCGTTTTGGAACCATCCAGATCGGGACAGACCGCCTCGTGATTGTTAACCCTAAACCCAGCGATCTGGATGCGCTGCACAAACTGATGTCCGATCCAGATGTGATGCGCTATGTGGGAAGAGGGCCGCGCGACCGTGATGAAGTGAACGAAGGGTTGCAACGTTCTGTGGCCCATTACCAAAAATATGGGTACAGCATGGGATTGGTGTATGAAAAAGAAACCGGCAACTGGATCGGTCATGCGGGATTACGCCATCTGGGTTTTGATGACACGCAGCCGGAGATCGATGTCGGCTATGCCTTGTTCAAAGAGTACTGGGGGTGGGGGTATGCCACCGAGCTGGCTCAAGCGTGCATTGACTGGGGATTTCACCAGTTGCCCGTCGATTATTTGATTGCCATCGTCTTTCCGAATAACCTGGCTTCGCGGCGTGTGTTGGAGAAAGTGGGAATGCGCTACGTGAAGAACATTCAGTACAACGATAATGAGGTAGCGTATTACCGCATCGACCGCGGCAATACCAAGAACGAATCCCTCTAGTTTAACCACAGAGACACAGAATAGAGGCAGAATAACACAAATATAACAAAGATGACCAGGATAACTAAGATAAAGGAAAATAAGAGAGATAGGAACAATAAGATAGCAATCTAATCCTATTCCTATCCTGGTTATCTTGGTCATCTTTGTTATTTTATCATCGTTGTTTTTTCACTGTGCCTCCTAAATAACAAACTGCTATTTCGTTGATTTTTAGGTTTATATACATATCCAAGTTTCATTGCCGCTGATGTCTTAAATTCAATTCAAACA
>JAGVLX010000033.1 GCA_020054065.1 Parachlamydiales bacterium
GATCTCTTTGTTTTTAATTTTCCCCAGAACAGCATGTAAAAACTTTTTAACCGATGCATGCAGGTGTTGAGAGGCAATTTTAAGGGTTTGGTCGACAATCGCATACAGGGGGACCCGGTCCATATAATAGTGCTGATACAAGGCGGTTCGTAGCAAGATCAACTCTTTCGGTTTTAGCTTGAGTGGATTCGGCGCGACAAGTTGCCGGGCAATGGCGTCCAAGGAACGCTGCATCCGCATCGTGCCGTAAGCGATCTCTTGAGCTAAGCGCAGCTCTTGCAGGGGAGGACGTTCTGATTTTAGCCATTCGGAAAGGGAGTCTTTAAGAAACGTTCCTTGTTTCGCATAATTAAGCAAGGCAAAGTAAGCTGCGGCGCGGGCGGTTGTCATGGATGATGGGTTGTTTCGAGCGTCAGAAGTTTTAACCCTGCCCATTTTTGAAACCACTTCATCAAATTTTGCGACGCTTGTTCGTATACTTCAGGACCTTCCTGTTCCAGGGCATCGCAGGCATCCGATATGGAGCATCCTTTTTGAAATAAGGACAGCAGAACATGCTCAGGATAGGTGATAGGACTCCAAGCCACATTGTAGAGGTAATTTTGATACACCATGTAGCGGTACTCTTTATCGCGCGCCAGCTGCGGGAAATCGTGGTGCACCCAATAATCGGGTTCCTGCTTCAACATCTCTTCACGGAGGGTAAAAAGATCATAAGGGTGTTTAAATAAATGGACATGGGGCTGTAAATACAATTTCTTCTCAAGCAACTCCTCCATCTCTTTTTCATTGGAGGTATTTTCTAAACTTAAAGGAGTTTTTTTGCCGGTCACAAATACAAGATTAAAGGTGACATCGATGTCCGCCGCATCGATCACAATCTGCCGGTCTTTTGCATGATAGCTTTCACGCAGCCATCTGGGCAAATTGTTGGCTAAGACGTTTAAGCTCCAGGAATTGGGAGGATATGCGCTTAAGTAAGGAATGGCGATAGACGTGTTGAAATCATTGAGGCCAAACAACCGCGTGACCAGGGGACAGGTATCTTGCAACGTTGTATATAAACGCCACCAATATTGCTGGTTGTAGATTTCGATTCGCTCATGCGGCTTTAGCGTAGGGCTAGGGGCGATATACTCGCGTGCCTCTTCCCGGATTTTTTTTCCATTCCGCGAGCGGGTTGCCATTTTATCATGGTCAATTAGGGGAATTGTGATCGTATTGCCAAACCAGTACTGGGTTTTTTTGAGGTTGTCAGGGACATTAGGATCATAGGTCATGGCTGACCTCCAGCAGCTCCAGCCACTGCAGCCATGAACTCTTCTTGGTATTTTTTCGCCTTCAGCGCTTCATCCCAGGTCTCTTGCAGGCTGACATGGTTGTCATCCCACTCTAGCAAGGTAGAGACGCCTTTGGTTTGTTTATACACTTCCGCGTAAATCTTCCACACTTCATCGCGCACAAAAGTGTCGTGGGTATCCAGGACGTAAGCGCCCTTATCGAGATGTCCCGCCAAGTGAATTTGCAAGACGCGGTCTAAAGGAATATTGGAGTAGTATTCTTTAGGGTTAAATCCATGGTTACGGCTGGACACGTAGATGTTATTCACATCGAGCATCATGAAAATATCGGCTTTTTCAACGACCGCAGTATAAAACTCCCATTCGGGCATTTCGTCCGCCGTATAAGCGACATAGGAGGAGAGATTTTCCAGGGCAAAGGGAAGCTCTAGATAATCTTGTACGATGCGAGCGCGTTCGGCGACATAATTGATGACTTCTTTCGTATAGGGGAGCGGCAGCAGGTCGTGGTAGTGGGCGCCGGGCAACCTGCCCCAGCATAGGTGGTCAGAAATCCAGGGGGTCTTCGTCCGTTTCGCAAGCGCTTTCAGTTTTTTGAGGTAATCGAAATTTAACGGGTCAGGACTGCCAATGGCGAGGTTTACCCCATGCTGCACCACTTTGTAGCGGGATAAGATCCGCTCCAAATTTTCAATCGGTTTGCCGCCTTCAACCATGAAATTTTCACTGATAATTTCAAACCAGTCGATATCGGGGTTCTTTTCAAAGATATCTTTGTAGTGGGGAATGCGCAGGCCGAGGCCGATGCCAAGATTGGGAATGTCTTGATTTTTAGCCATAAAAAATAAAGCGGCGACAGGTCGCCGCGTCAAAGATAAAAATTAGCTGTCTTAAGCGATCTATTTACCGTTTAATTTGCCGCGTTTTTCCGCCATCAATTTCGCAGCCACTTTAACAGCATCATTCTTATTCCCAAAAGCACATTTTGATTTGCCTTTGCAACTTCCTTGGCCAGCACAATCGTTTTGATCGGTTTTGCAGGCGTTTTGTCCTTTGCAATCATTTGTGTTGTTGCAAGTTTGAGAAGCGAGTTTTAAGGCTAATGCTTTTCCCTCTGGATCTAAGCTCTGATAGAGCGCCCAGCTCTTGGAGTTGACCATGCCAAATAATTCGTCTTCAGTGACTTGGTGATAGGTGAGGTTCTCTGCGTTGTAGTCTGTTTTATCCGAATCACTCTTACCGTTTTTACTATCTTTATCATTTTGGATCTTAGTCGTTGCAGCCGGATCATCGTTTTCGGCTAATTCGCTAGACCGTTTTGGTCGTGGGGTGTTATTGCGGCCGCCGCACTTGCCTGCGCCGCATTTGCCGGCTAAGAGCATCGTGCTATCTTGTTGGTTTAGCAGATCATTCGCTGCGGCTTCCGCAATGGAAGCGTGTGCGGTCAGGAGTAAGCCCGAAGCAATCCCGAGCAGGGCTAAGTTTTTTAAAGGACGTTCTTTTTTCATGGATGTTACCTCTTCCGTGTTTAGAAAAAGGGTTTTGCCTGCTCGGCAGCCAAAACCCTTGTGATGTTAGTTAGCTTTGCCTCAAATTATCTCGAGTTGTTCCAATTTTGCGAATTAGGGTTGGTGTTGGTCGATGGTTGATTGGGGTTGTAAGGATTGGTATTGGGGTTCGAGTTGTTGGTTTTGTTGTTATTGTAGAAGTTATTGTCTTGAATTTTGGATGCTGCGTTAGGATCATCGTTTTCAGCCAATTCGTTAGCACGTTTTGGCCGGGGGTTCTTATTCTGACCGCCACCGCATTTGCCTGCGCCGCATTTGCCGGCTAACATCAGAGAACTTTGTTGCGCTGCATCATCTAAGACCGAAGCGTTAGCTGATTGAGCAGAAAGCAATAACCCTGAAGCTAATCCTAATAAGGCTACTTTTTTGAATGTGCCATTTTTTTTCATATTACCCTCATCAATAAATCTGTTTCGAAAAAAAGGGTTCGAAGCTTAACGCTTCGAACCCTTGTAAATTCAGTAACAATCGCTCAATTATCTTGAGGGATTGTTATTTAAGTTTTGATCAGCATTGGTAGGATCAAAGCGGCGGTCTCTCACCATCGAACTATCATTAGGTTGCGTCATGGTTTGAGACTGGTTAACAGTGGATTGATCGGTTGCCATTGGCTGTTGATTTTGGATCCAAGTTGGACGTTCTTTTGTGCCATTATCTGTGTAGTAAGGATCGTTTTGGTTGCGTGGAGTATATCCATCTCTAGCCCATTGATCGTGGAGCTGTTGATTTGGATAGGTGTTAGGATATAGGTAAGCATTGCTGCTGTAGTTTGGATCGATATTGGATGGGCTATTGATCCAAACTCCTTGAGAATCATAGTACCCGTTTGAAGAGTATTGTTGTGGATAGTAATAGCTGCTTGAGTTGCAAGCATGTGAGGATTGGTATTGCTGAGGATAATAATAATTGCCTTGAGACTGATTGCATCCATGGGAAGGAGAGTAATAGTCTTGTTGTTGGTAGTATCCTCTTTGAGAGCCGCATCCGCCGCCCGCTAAGAGAACGCCATCGCTCGCATCAATAGCTGCTAAGTTAGCTGTTGCGCCAAGTCCGGTCACAACGCCCATCAGGGCCATTTTTTTCAGTTTGCTTTTACACATATAGAAATCTCCTTAAGCCGGATTGAGG
Organism: Parachlamydiales bacterium; assembly: GCA_020054065.1. Taxonomy (GTDB): domain Bacteria; phylum Chlamydiota; class Chlamydiia; order Chlamydiales; family JAEYWL01; genus JAGVLX01. The sequence goes on from JAGVLX010000033.1 coordinate 3,998, forward strand.
CTTAACGTTGTTGTTGGTTGTTATTGTTTCTAGGTTGATTTTGTGGGTTATTTGGGTTCGATTGGGTGTTTGGATAGTAGTTAGGAGCTGAATAGGTATTCACGTTGTTGTCGTTAGGACTGTAGTAGCTGTTCAGGTTGTCGGGATTCCAGTTGCTGTTAGGATCGCTGCCTCTTGGATTGTTTGGGTTGTTCCAGTTGGTGTTGGAACTGTTGGAGCTTGGAGTATAGGTTGCTGAAGAATTGCTGTGGTTGCAGCTGCTGCTTCCGCATCCGCCACGGGCGATTTGCAATCCGATCTCTTTTTCATCCAGGACTGCTGTTAAAGAGGCTGTTGTTAAGCACAGACCGCTCATCAATCCTAGAACGGCAAGTTTTTTTACCGATTTCTTGTTCATTTACGTTCTCCTGGAAATTTTGGTTAGAGTAAAGCAAAAATTTTATTTGCTTAGAGTCAACGTATAACATCACTTTATTTTTGTCCATAAACTCTGATTCACTTTTCGTCCCCGAACGTAAAGGCAAACGCCTTCACGTCTTTTGGGAATTTAAGACGGATCATATGCCGCCCGTATTGCATTTGGAGATTGATAATGTCATACTTACGCGCTTCCATGACCACAATCCCACCCTGAGCATCCATATCTTCGGTGATCCACTCCTTTGGAACGGGTTTGTCATCGACTAACACTTGAACTGATTTAGGATTAGAGCCTTTCATGACCAGATAGACACGTGTCGCTTGAAAATTGAGGTCAAGTTCCGATCCATCCTCAGCCGCCTCGATCGATTCTGCGCTCACCAACCATTTCCCTTTTAACCCGACTTGATCGGGTTGAAGCTCACCACTGTATTGATAATCAGCTACTTCGTTCTGTTTTAGGATGACGGTTGAAGGGTAGGAATCCGCCCGGGCATAACCTAAATAGATTTCAGGTGTAATCGGACGTTTGACCCGTTGTTCCGCTTCACTGGGTTCTTTCATTAACGCGGGCAATCCCAGTAGAGCCCGGATGGCATTTTCGGTTTCCAAATAGCCACCTTCTCCAAAATGTACCATCCGAACAATCCCGGTCTGATCGATCAAATAGTGCGCGGGCCAATAGATGTTATTGTAGTGATTCCAGGTCGCATACTGATTATCTAACGCGACTGGATAGTGGATCCCATACCGTTTGATCGCCGCCTCTACATTCTGGGGGTCTTTTTCAAATTCAAACTCGGGAGTGTGCACTCCGACAATCACAAGCCCCTTATCTTTATAGGTATCGTACCAGCGGGTTAAGTAGGGGAGCGTTCGGATGCAGTTGATACAGCTATAGGTCCAAAAATCGATTAACACAACCTTGCCGCGCAGTTTGTCAAGAGTGAGGGGAGGGGAATTCAGCCACGTTTCAATTCCGATGATATCGGGGGCGCCGGCAAGCTTAGGTAATCCTGTTTGATCCTCAGCTTGATTTTCAGCCGGAATGATAAAGATGGCGTTTCCGCCTTGCTGTCTTCTTAGCTTTAAAATTTCATCCATCACCACGGGATGGTTTTCCACTTTGAGTTCGGGGAGGTATTCGACCACTTTTTGCATAAACCAAATGTGTAAATCCAACGCAATGGCAAAGGCCGTAGCGATCATTAGGACGCCAAAGGTTTTACGAATGGTTTCGGCGTGTTGAGACAGCCAGCGGGAGGAGTTCACCACTTTATTTCCCCCGTAGGCAATCAGAAACATAGGGATGGCGGATCCAAGGGTATAGGTGATGGTGATGAGTACAGTTTCAAAGTTGACCGCATGGGTGGCGACAAGGGTCGTCACCGCGGCTAAGATAGGCCCTGCGCACGGGGTCCACACTAAACCGAGGGCTAATCCCAACACTAAACCGCTCCAAAATCCGCTTGATGACCCGGCAGCTGACTGCAGTGAGGCGCCGAAATCGGCTACCTGGCTTGTTTTGGCGGCAAACGTGTCGCTCAGACGGGGAAAGATCATCACCAGGCCGAATACGGCAATGATCACGATTGCTGCATATCTTAAAACATTGGGTGATAACCCTAACGAAGAGACTAATGTCGTTAAGGCTAAAGTGAAGAAAATAAAGCTAAGGGAAAACCCCAAAATGACCCCTAGCGGCCGATACGCTCCTTTTCCCGTTCCGGCAGCCAAAATGGCAGGCAATAACGGTAAAATGCATGGGGATACCACCGTCGCAAAACCTGCCAAAAAGGCAAAAAGCAGTAAGATTTCCATCTTTTTCTCTCATTATCCTGTTTGCTTGGGTATATATCATATCCAATTTAAAATATAAATTAACACTTCTTGAAATCAATCGATTGTTATGCTAAAATGTTTTTAAACTTTCCATGGTGCAAACATGTATCAAACAAACCCGACACTTTTTATTTTTACCTTGGCTCTTCTCTGGTGCGCTCATTTCGCAATCGATTTTATGCTTGGCATTTGGCCGGTGTATAAAACCATGGCACAGCTGGATCTGGGGCTTGCCGGGATCATTGCTGCTGTCAGTGCTTTTGTGGGAGAAGGCTCCCAGCTAGTGTTTGGATCGTTAAGCGACCGCGGCTATCGCCGCCATCTCATCGTGATCGGCTTGCTGCTATCTTGTTTTGCCGCCTTTGTTGCTTATACACAGAACTATTTTGCCTTGATGATGCTTATGTTGGGTCTCATGATTGGTTCGGGTATGTTTCATCCTTCAGCTGTCGGGCTGGTAGGGCAAATGTCACGAACGCGGAAAGCGCTGCTGATTGGCTTTTTTGTTTCAGGCGGCGGCCTTGGGATGGCGTTCAGTCAGATCGCTTTTGCTAAAGCTGTCGAATGGTTTGGCGGGCACACATTCATCTTGATCCTCCCGACCGTGCTGCTGATCGGATTTTTCTTTCTACCCTATTTTTACCTTCCCGCTGCCGCTCAGACCGCTAAACGGTCGCAGCTCTCATACATCATGGACAGCTTTAGGCTATTCCGCAGGCCGGAATTGGCCACTCTTTATGTGGCGCAGTTGTTCAACCAAACGATCTTCTGGGGATTGATTTTTTTGTTGCCCGATATTTTGCTGACACGCGAGTACGATACCTGGATCACATTTGGCGGCGGTCATATGGCTTACATTATTGGGGCCTCTCTCTCGATGATTCCTGGAGGCTATTTGGCTGATAAATATTCGCCTAAAGCTGTTTTATACGGTTCCAACATCTTGGGAGCCATTTTGATCTACACGCTGCTGCTTTCTCCCAATCTTGAGAATGGAGTGGTGATGGCGCTCTTATTCTCCATCGGTGCCGTTACTGGGGTGGTCAATCCGGTGATTGTGGCGTGGGGGAATCGCTTGGCTCCTGAAAGTCCTGGGACGGTTAGTGCGTTTCTCATGGGACTGGTCTGGTGCGTAGCTGAAGGGCTGGGGCCGGGGGGTGGCGGTTTGATGACAAAACTCTTCGTTGACGATGCGCCTGCCAAGGCGGTTGGCATTCTAGGGTTGTGCTTCATCATCACCCTGGCAGCGACCTACCGCATGCCAGATCAGGAAAGAGAACCAGAAGTTATCGCAATTCAATGACAGTTTTTTTTGCAATTTTTAACGCAAAGATAGAGCCAAGGTGCAAAAGTGCAAAGATTTATATTTTGATTTCTTTGCACCTTTGTTCCTTGGCTCTATCTTTGCGTTAAAATTTTTAATAAATTTAGTGGCAAAATCCACATTAAAATTGATTATTTCTTTCTTCGTAATTTTGCGAATTAACCCCTTCAAGTTGGGATTAATCTTGTAAAACGGTATGATTATTGCCAAATACTTGTTTTTGGGGATGATTTATGCGCCGTTTCTTATCTTTATTAGGCATATTTTTAGCCGTGAACGCGTTGTTAGCGGCTGCCGATAACACGACCACTGCCGACAGTGTCGACACCAAGCTGAAAGTACGCCAGCCGAACTGGCGCCCCCGTGTGATTCATACTTACGAAAACGGCAATCCTGAAGCTTTAGTGTTTTATGAAACTGATGTCAAAACCGATAAGGATGTTCCCGTCAAATTGATGAAATTTTATCCATCAGGATCAATCCGCAGCGAGAGCGATTTGTTGGTGTTGGATCGCAACGATCCAATGGTAAAAGAGAACGGCACCTCGGTTGTCATTCATGGCGGAACGGTGTGGTATTATCCCAGCGGTTCGATCGAGCGGATCGGCATCTATCAAAAAGGGACGTTGCAAGGGCCTTTGCGCACGTTTTATCAAAACGGACAAATCCAGCAATTGGTCAACCTCGTTAATGGCAAGCATGAAGGGAAGGTGCAAACCTGGAATGAAAAAGGCAAGTTGACCGAAGAAGGGTTTTACAAGTTCGGGCTGCAGCATGGCGAATTTAATATGTACTATGGCGACGGCAAAAAAGCGGCTCAGGTGCCTTACGCGAATGGCGTGGTGGAAGGGACGACGACGACATGGTACCAGAATGGCAACGTAAAAAGCGTCGACACCTATTTCAGAGGACTTCTGAATAACGAAAACGGCCAGCCTGCCTCCATCGCCTATTATCCGGATAAAACGGTGCAGGAGAAGCAAAATTTCCGCCAGGGGATCGCTTGGGGAACACATGTAAAATATTATCCCAATGGAAAAGAAAGCTATCGTGTGACCTATCTAAAAGGCAAAAAAGAAGGAAAAGAACAAACATTTGCTGAAGATGGAACGGTGATCGGCGAAGGGGAGTTTCACCAAGATCTGCCAGTCGGCACCCATTATCTCAACTATCCCAATGGCAAACAAAAATGGATTGCTAAATACGACAACCACGGCAAGCTGCTAGAGCCGATTCAAGAGTTTGATGAGAAAGGCAACAAGATCGCACAATATTCGAAAGTAAAAAACAAACTCGATGGCGACTACCAGGAATGGTACTCCAACCAACAGCCAAAATCCAAACTCCACTATGCCCATGGGCATCTCGATGGAGAGCAGCTTGAATATTATCCTGATGGAAAACTGAAGCTCCGTTCCCACTACAAAGGAGGACATGAAAATGGGCTCTTTGAAGAGTGGTTTCCTGATGGTACCCTCTCCTCGCAAATTAATTATGCCAACGGCGACCTGCAAGGCGCCTACCTGACGTGGTATCCCAACGGCAAGAAAAAAGGGGCTGAGAATTATGCTTCAGGTAAACTTGAAGGGGCGCGTACGCTCTGGTTTGACAATGGGCAACTTCAGTTTCAAGGTCATTACGTCAAAGGCGAGTTGGACGGTAAAGTGCAAGAGTGGAATGAAAAAGGGGAGTTAACCCTTGAAGCCACGTATAATAAAGGACAGCCTGAAGGAATTTACAAAGAATGGTTCGAAGGCGGCAAGCCCAAGCTGACCACCCAATACCTAAACGGCAAAAAGAACGGAATCGAAGAACATTTTTACATGAATGGTCAAAAGGCTTCATCGGGCGAGTATAAGGCCGGGCAATTGAATGGTTCGTTTACCAGCTGGTATCAAAGTGGACAGGTGCACCAAATCCAGAATTGGAAGAACGGCCAGCCGGTAGGCGAACATCGTTCCTATCATCTTTTGCAAGATGAGCAGAAAGAGCCTGTGTTGGCCAAATTATCTTGTTATGACGATCACGGGCAGCTGCATGGCGTGCAATACAACTATTATCCAAAAGGGCAGGAGCTCTCCATCATCACCTATGATCATGGGGTATTGAACGGCAAGCGCGCGTTTTATGATTCCAGTGGAAAAACAATGGGAGAAGCCTTTTTCATCCACGGCAAGCTGGATGGAAAATATTACGAATTGACAGCGAACGGCGGGGAAATTATCACTAATTACAAAAATAATCTGCCGCATGGGCTCTATCAGCTTTACTACCCTGATCATAAAGTATTCGGACGGGTCAAAGCGTTTGAAGCGACCTATGTGAACGGTAAGATTGAAGGGGAAGCATCCGAATTCAATGAAGCCGGCAGTAAGACCTCCAGTACCTTCTACAAAGATGGAAAAAAAGAGGGGGTCGCCACCCTCTATTCCAAAGAGGGGCGTGTGTTGATTACCGCCGAATTTAAAAACGATAATCAAAACGGTCCTGCCAAAGAATTCTATCCAAATGGGAAAGTTAAAAAAGAAGCTACTTTTGTAGACGATAAGAAAGAGGGGGTAGAAAAAACCTACAACGAGAACGGCAAGGTGATTGGCTTAGCCAACTATAAAAACAACCTTCTTGAAGGACATCGTCAAGAATGGAACGACAAGGGCGTTCTGGTGTTTGAAGCGGACTATCAGCAAGGGAAAAAACACGGCCGTTTTTATAAATATTATGACAACGGCAGACCCTATATCTTTATGATTTTCGTGCACGATAAGCTCGAAGATAAAAAGATCTTCAACCAAAAGGGGCAAATTGTTCCCAGCACCAAAGAACTTGAAGAAGAGGTTGCAGAAATCGACGCCGCCTAATGACGCCTCAAGCTAAGGCCATTGTGCCGGGCTTTCAGCCCTCGATCAAATTTTTGATCTGCATCCCAGCCCTGCACTCGCTTCGCTCGTTTGGACTGGGCTATAAAGCTGCCGGACCTTCGGTCCTCATGAATAGCTAAATCGCTTGCAGATTCCAGAGCACCGCAGGTGCGGTCATTTGCATCTGAATACTCTGGAATTTTGGCTTTTTCATTCGTGCCAATTTCCGGAGGTCCGAAGGACCGAGAATTTTAAAGCCCAGTCTGCAGTGAGCATAGCGAACGAAGGGCTGGGTAAGAAGATAAAAAAAGGATTGAGCCCTGTAAGGGGCGGCACAAATCATTTTCCTTCTGTAAGCAGGAATAATATAGAAGTCTACGATCTCAAAATTCTTGACAGACGATAGGTTAACAAATTTTCTCTGTGGTCTCGGTGTGCTCTGCGGTAAAAATTAAGCGTGAAAACGCTAAAAGAAAATGGTGGCCAGAACTGGAATCGAACCAGCGACACAAGGATTTTCAGTCCTCTGCTCTACCGACTGAGCTATCTGGCCACGTGACAAATACCTTACTCGAAGACACGAATTAACCGCAAGGAATTACCTGTGGAAATGATTTCTTTAATGGGTTCCAACAAAGTTTTGATCCAAGTCGGTTTCTAAAATAATCATGTCTTTCACGATATTGGTTGCTTCTACCATTTGCAGATCTTGGCTACCGAAATCTTTGTTCTTACGGCGTAGACGCCCTTCCTCTTCAGAGTCAGGCGTGTCTTCTTCTGATTCATCTTCGGGAGGGGGTTCCTTGCCTTCCTTGTGGGCAACTAATTTTTTCAAAAATAACTGATAATTTTTATCTTTGCTGATCCGATACTCACTATTTTTCTTTAGTGTCGGAATCATCTTTTTCCAAACCGTTTCTTTAGGCTGCAGCGTAGGCAAGTAATATTTCATGTACCAAGCCTTGATTTCTGGGCGCACATCTTCCAGCTCGTCATTATACTCTGCATTGATGGTGTCGGTTGACAGCGTATCTCGTAAAAAGCTTTCTCCAATCGCATCTTTGCTGTATTGGCTTGGCACCACAATATCGGCAAACACCCCATATTTTTGCGGCGATTTGCCCGAAACGGTATAGTACTTTCCAACGGTCACTTTGAAATAGGAAGAGGAGTTTTTATCGGTAACTGTTTGGCTTTGAATCGACCCCTTCCCATAGGTATGGTCGTCCCCAACAATAATCGCCACGCCGTAATCTTGGAGGGCTTGCGCGACAATCTCGGCTGCCGAAGCAGTCAGGCGGGAGGTTAAAATAACCAAGGGTCCATCATAGAGATCTTTATTGTCCAGGTCGCGGTATACATGCTTTTCACCATCCGAGTATTTGGAGATGACAATCACACCGCTGGTAATGAACAATCCAGCTACTTTGATCGCTTGCGATAAATAGCCGCCGCTGTTATCGCGCATGTCTAAGATCAAACCGCGCAGCTGGCCGCGCTGCCGTAATTTGCGGATCGCTTCCCGCACGTCGTTTTCACTGCTGATTCCGTCCGGATTTTGATAGAAGGAATACAACACGATCTTGCCGATGATCCCATCCCCAAATTGTTCGTAGCTGTAATCTACTCGGTCTTCATCTAGGGTGATCCGTTCCCGGTTGAGGGTAATGTTGACTTTTTGCTCAGATTTTTTATTGTTATCGACCACTTTGCGTTTTAATTCCAATGTGATGGGCGTGCCCACTTCGCCGCGGATCATATCCATCACTTGCGTAAACGATTCATTGGCGATCGGCTTGCCATTGATGCTGATCAATTGATCATTAACTTTGACTTTGTTGAGTCTGTCTGCAGGACTGTTGGGAATAATATTCGTGACAACCACCCCGTCAATTCCTTCTTGGAAGACGATGCCGATTCCGTTATAACCTTTCTCCAAACGCATTTTCATTTCAGAAGCTTCTTCAGGGCTGAAGAATGAACTATGGGAATCCAAGCTCTTGGCGAGTGCTTTGAGGATGTGCAGCACAAAGACATGCTCTTTTTCTTTGGCATTCAAAGGCTTGCCCTGATCGTCGACAAACAGATAGGAACTTTCCTCCCCATCCATCTGCACAGCGTAGAACTTAATGATTTGCGCTTGTTTCTGCAGGACGGCTGCTTCTCCAAACCGCACCATCTCTTCTTTAATAAACACTGTAAAATCTTGCTCGATCCGCTTTTTCAACTCGTCAAGCGTCTTTGCATAGGGACGGGACATGGTTTTATCAAGATAATCATCTTTAGAAAATGAGGTCATCTTCTTTGCTTCCTCGAAATAGGGAGCAGGATTTTTTTCGAGCGAAGTACGGATCGAACGCGCCCGTTCAATTGCTTGCTGGATCAATTGGTTCAAGTTTTCAAAGGCCGTGTAGTTTTGTTCTTTATATTGAGCTAAAAACTGTTTGGAAGTCGCGGCATTCGGATCCAAATAGGGGCGCACTTCCTTATCCAGCAAATAGATCTTTTCGGGGTCGAACTGCTCTAGGTAGAGGCGAAATGCCGACGTTAACATTTTTTCATCAACCTCTTTCTTGTCTAAGTGCTGCTGAAGCATCTCTCCCAAGATATGATGGATCTCTGATAGCTCAAGATTGTCTTTTGGCTCCGCCGCTTGTAGGGCAGTTGAGAGAAAAATCAGATAAGTAAAAAATTTAATAAGATGTTGCAGCATAAACCCCCACTGATGAATTTTAATAATATGACGGTGTCGAGTAAACCCACAACCGTTTTTTGAATGTTACCGAAGAGACTTGAAAAATAGGTTTTTGACGTCGTTGGCTTGCCTCTGACTTTGAATCCACCTGCATCGCTCAACTTATTCAAGTTGAGCTGCTTCGGCGCCGGCGACGCCTGATTCAAATTCAGGGCGCCTCCTTGTCAAATTCCCAATTTTTTAAGTCTCTTCGGTATTGTTATAGATTTCCTAGATATGATATATTTTAGGTTATGTTAGTGAAAAATAACGACCAACCCATCTTTAGGCTCGAGAATTTCGAGGGCCCGCTCCCATTCCTCCTCCATCTGGTTCAGAAGCAGGAGCTCGAAGCGGAAGAGGTGTATCTGCGCAAGATCATCGACCAGTACCTCACCCGCCAAGCCGAAGTCGAGGAAAAAGATGTGGATGATGGGGCGGAATTTATCGGAACCGCTGCCACCCTGCTATGGCTCAAAAGTAAATTATTGCTTCCTGATAACGAACAGGTGGACACGCCTGAAATTGTCGATGAATGGGATGGGATAGCGCCTCATGCGATGATTCCGGAACTTATTGATTACTGCCGCTTTAAGTATGCAGCCCGGGGATTGTCGGAACGGGAACTCATCCAGCAAGGGTTTTATGTCAGAGGGAAAGACGTGGCCCTCGACCACCTCGGAAAACCGCTTGGGATTGAACACGTTTCGATTAATGAGCTTGCCTCGATCTTTCAAGTTGCGCTTCAGAAAGCCACCCTTCAAAAGGGGCTTATCCAGGAAGAAGAGTGGAAGGTGAGCGATAAGATCGGGATTTTGCGGGACCGCCTAATCGGGTCAGCCTCAATCCCTTTTGAAGAGGTATTTAGCTATACAGCATCTCGGATTGAGCTAGTTGTCACCTTTCTAGCTGTACTGGAATTGATGAAACTGGGAGAAATCTCTGTCGGAAAAGAACGGGATACGGGTAATATTTTAATCATTAGACTATGACTACACCTAAAGAAATTAACTTATTTGAAGAAGTCGTCATCGGGCAGGAGCGCGAGGCGGATGACTACATTCCGGAAGGGATGGAGCAATATCAGGTGCCGATTCCGTTGGACCCGCAAAAACGGGAACAAGTCAAACGGATTATGGAAGCCATCTTGTTCGCCAGCAGCGAACCCATCTCGTTCAATAAAATTCGGGAAGTCGTGGATGCATTTTATCCGCTTAAACCTCGCCAAATCCATGACATTTTGCAGGAGCTTGAGCGGGAGTACATCGTCCAGCAGCGTTCGTTCCGCCTGGAACATATCGCGAACGGCTATCTCCTGCGCACGAACGAAGAGTACCGAAAGTACATCGACCTGCTTTACCGGGACAAACGGGCTGAAAAGCTCACTCAAGCTTCCATGGAAGTTTTGGCGATCATTGCGTACCGCCAGCCAATTACTCGGCCGCAAATCGAAGCGATCCGCGGCGTCGATTCTTCCGGAGTTGTCCAAGCCCTCTTGGACCGCGGGCTGATTGAAGTTCAAGGCCGTCTGGAAGCGCCTGGCCGTCCAACTCTGTACGGCATCACCAAAGATTTCTTGAAGCACTTCGGCCTAAGAGGCTTAGAAGAGCTGCCTAAGTTAGACACATAACATCGATAAATAACTTAAGAAAATTCAACGCGCGGTTAAGCCCTGTAGTGTAGTCATTCAGGACAGGCAACTAGGTGAATGCGAGAGAGTTTATAATTTAAACGTCCCTCTAGATCGATGACGTTCCCATCGATTTCAATCATTCGGTTTACCAGATCGCTAAAGAAGTGAAGACTCAACTCAGGCGGAATGTTCCAATTGGCCGTGAGGGTTCCCACCATCCACGAAATCAACTCAGCTTTATCATAAAAGGGTGTTTGGGTATCGACCATCTCTAAAGTCAAAATTTTATAGCCTGCTAAACTCAGCAGTTCGCGGCAACCCTCCAACGTGCGCATCGAGGGACCATTTGAACCGGATTGGTTTTTCCAAGGCGCTTCCAATTGGTATTTGTTAAACATCTCATTAGCTGCTTGAAAAAAGGGCGCATTTTTTCCCGCTGGAATCAGCACCACAAGCTTGCCGTCGGGTTTCAAATGTTCTTTCAAATTCACTAAAACATCTAACGGTTGCGCAATTTGATGGAAGACGCAAAACGAAATGATCAGATCGAAGGAGTGCGTTCCAGGGATATCCGCGAAAGTTAGGGAAGTAGATTGCTGAAAGCTTAACCGGGGGTAGGCGTAGCTGGGAAATTTGAGTTTCGCTATTTTTAACATCTCAGTGGAAATATCCACCCCTGTAACACTCCCATTGGGAATAAGGCGAGATAGCTCTGCCGAGATCTTTCCATCGCCGCACCCAAAATCAAGAATCGCCTCCCTTCCGGTCAGCGTTTGCTTTCCAATCAACTCCCAGGCCCACTGCCTTTGCAGTTCAGAATGATGAAAGTACTGTTTAACAAGGGTTTCAGAGTTCCACCCTTCATTCACTTGATCCAAGGACCATTGCGGACTGCCAGCATGTAATGAAACGCAGCAAGAAAAAGTAAGTAAAATTTTTAACAATAACCGCATACACATCTCCATTAGGGTTGTCTTGGCCAGGTAGTCTAACAGGTCATTCTTTTTTTGACCGCATTGGTTGTTATAAAAATGTTTATATATAAAGGAGTTAAATTAAATCCTATCGTGTCCCTGTAGGTAATCCTGTTTATCTGGGTTTGGTTTTAAGTGTCTAGCTTCTTACGTCCAGCGTGCTTATCTTTGTTGGGTTTTATTCGGAAGTTTTCTATAATTGACGGTACCTCTTTACTCACAAACCCTAAAAGGAGAAAAGATGCCGACAATTCAACAACTGGTGCGGCAGCCGCGCAGACCAAAACAAAAGCGCAGCAAGTCGCCCGCATTAAAGCGTTGTCCACAACGAAGAGGCGTATGTTTACAAGTTAAAACAAAAACGCCAAAGAAACCGAACTCAGCTTTGCGCAAAGTCGCCTGGGTCCGTTTGTCAACAGGCCAAGAAGTGATCGCCTACATCGGTGGTGAGGGTCACAACTTGCAAGAACACAGTATCGTACTTGTACGCGGTGGTCGTGTAAAAGACTTGCCAGGGGTACGTTACCATATCGTCCGCGGAACTTTAGACAGCTCCGGTGTGGCGAATAGAAAACAGTCAAGATCGAAATACGGGGCAAAGCGTCCTAAGTAACACTAGGATATTTTTCTCAATAAATATCCTGGTTCGCGATTCACGTTTTGAAACCAAAACGTTAATCCCGCACAGGCCTTCTAACCAGAGGCCAGGTGAATCAGTTTCGATCTTCAATTGAGAAGTGTATTTAAGAGCAATAATCATTGAGGATATATGTCAAGAAGACGTAGAGCAGAAAAGCGTACCATCGAACCCGATCCGGTTTATGGAAGCACTCTGATTTCAAAATTTGTCAACAAAGTGATGGAAAGCGGCAAAAAATCTGTCGCCCGCCGCATTGTGTACAATGCCATTGAAAAATTCGCCCAAAAAGTCAAATCGGAAAACCCGCTTGAATCTTTTGAACTGGCGATCGAAAACGCCAAACCCGCCCTAGAAGTGAAATCCCGCCGTATCGGCGGCGCCACTTACCAAGTGCCGGTCGAAATTCCAGCTAACCGCCGCACGTCGATGGCGATGGGGTGGATCATCACTCACTCGCGCGCTAAGCCCGGCCGTTCGATGGAAGAGGCTCTTGCAGCTGAGTTGATCGACTGCCTGAACAACCAAGGCGCGACCATCAAGAAAAAAGACGATACACATAAAATGGCCGAGGCCAATAGAGCTTTTGCCCACTACAAATGGTAAGGGGGTAGCAAACGATGGCAAGACCAGATACTGAAAAACTTCAAAACGTGCGCAACATCGGGATCATGGCGCACATCGACGCCGGTAAAACGACGACGACCGAACGGATCCTCTACTATAGCGGTAAACTGCACCGCATGGGCGAAGTGCACGAAGGCGCTGCCACCATGGACTTCATGGAGCAGGAGAAAGAGCGTGGAATCACGATTACCTCCGCTGCCACAACCGTGTTCTGGAAAGGCGCTAAGATTAACATTATCGATACGCCCGGCCACGTTGACTTCACCATCGAGGTAGAGCGCTCTCTGCGCGTCCTCGACGGCGCTGTCGCTGTCTTCTGTTCCGTCTCCGGCGTTGAGCCGCAATCCGAAACAGTTTGGCGCCAAGCGGACAAGTATGGCGTTGCCCGTATTGCGTTCGTCAACAAGATGGACCGTATCGGTGCCGACTTCTTCGACGCCGTTAA
>JAGVLX010000143.1 GCA_020054065.1 Parachlamydiales bacterium
CTAATCCTAAAAGAACACCCATATCCAGATGACCGGGCGAGCTAACAATCTGCTCTTCTAAACAGCGTGCAGCCTCATTGATGGTTGGTAAAAAGATGCGGTCGATAATCTCTTGGTCGGTGATGTTGATCTGCTTGCCTTTGACGAGTTTTTGCACCTCTGGATTGGGTTTTTTGTCTTTACCCGAGTAGATATAAAACCCTTTGCCCCCTTTTTTACCGGTCCATTGCTTTTCATAAATTTGTTCAACAATCGGTGGATAACTCATCCGCTCTCCGTACGAGTCGTGGAACATCTTGACGACTTTATAGGAAACATCATTCCCCACTTCGTCGGCTAAGGTAAAGGGCCCCATCGGCATGCCGAAATCGGTGACCACTTTTTCCAAACGCTCCATCGGCACCCCTTCTTGGAATAGCCACATTGCTTCGTTGGCGCTAACGCCGAAGAGCCGGTTGACTAAAAAGCCGGGGCAATCGCCCACGACGAGGGGGATCTTTCCTGCTTTTTTACAGAAATCGATGGCGGTCGCCAATGTTTGGGGGTTGGTCGATTTGCCAGGGATAATTTCCACCAGGGGCATCTTATTAACCGGGTTGAAAAAGTGCATCCCAATGAATCGTTCGGGGTGGGAAAGTCCTTGGGAGAGCTCATGAATAGGCAAGGATGAGGTGTTGGTGGCAATGATTGCGTCGGGACGCAGCTCTTTTTCCAGAGTGCGGTAGAGCTCTTTTTTGGCATCGAGATTTTCCACAATGGCCTCGACCACTAAATCCGCGTTCTTAAAGCCGGTAAAATCGGTGGTGCCGCTGACCTTTTCGAACTTGATCTGCGCTTCGCCCCGTTTCAGTTTTTTAATTTTTACCAACTGATCGTAGATGGAGCGGATCGACGCGTACCCTTTCGCGACTAATGGCCATTCGACATCGCGCAAACGGACTTGATGGTTGTTATTGCTAAATAGCCAGGCGATGCCTGAGCCCATGACGCCCGCGCCGATGACGCCAGTCTGTTCGATCGTTTTAGGCTGGACGCCGTCAATTTGCGGGGGTGCTTTTTTTAGCGCTTCATTGTTTAAGAACACTTGGATTAAATTGCGTGCGCTTGATAGCTTGCCTGTCAATTGCCCGACAAAGCCCTGAATCTCTTTTTGCAATCCTGTCTGAAGGGGAAGGCCGTACGTCTCTTTGATGATATTCAGTGCGGCGATTGGTGCGGGATAATGTCCTTTGGTTTTGGCTAAAATATCTTTTTCCGCTTTCTGGAAGATGAAATAACGCCCAATCGGATTCGCCTCAAGGAGTAAGTGTTGAAAGCCTCCTTGCTTGCGTCGCTGCAGCACTTTGGCTCTTCCTTCCGGCGTAGTGACCGACTTGGCAAAATCCAATGCGCGTTGTTCACGGAATTCAGCTGCGACCAATGCGTCGCATAGTTTCATTTTAAACGCCTTGATGGGCTTGACAGGTTTTCCCGTGCAGATCAGTTCAATGCCGTTGATTAATCCAACCAGGCGGGGAGCGCGCTGGGTTCCGCCCCATCCGGGAAAAATCCCTAAATTCACTTCGGGCAAGCCGATGACTGTTTTGGGGCTGTCGCTTAGCAATCGGTATGTACAGGCTAGGGCAAGTTCGGTTCCGCCACCGAAGCATGATCCATGCACTAACGCAATGGTGGGAAAGGGGAGGGAGGCTAATTTGTTGTAGACATGATGCCCTTTACGGATGATTTTTTCGGCAACCGATGGATCAGAAAACGCTTTCGTAAACGTTTTCACATCGGCGCCGGCGATAAAATTATCCTCTTTACCGCTGCGGATGATGAGGGCTTTGATGTCTTTGCGGTTGGCGAGCGAATCGATCGCTTGCTCCAATTCATCTAAGACAGTGTCTGAAACGAGATTAACTTTTTCTCCGTGTCGGTCGAAGGTCAGCCAGGCAATTGAGTCCGGTTGAATTTTGATTTCGAATGTCGATTCCATTTATTCCACCTCCAGCAAAATGCCTTCGCCTTGTCCGCCGCCGATGCACAGCGCGGCGATGCCCCGTTTTTGATTGCGCCGGTTGAGCTCTTTCAGCAACGTTAAGACCAACCGCGCTCCGGAAGCACCCAATGGATGTCCGATGGCGATCGCGCCGCCGTTTACATTGAGCTTGTCCAGGTCGATTTTTCCGACTGGCTGATCGAGCCCCAGTTCTTTTTTACAAAACTCTTTTGAGTCCAGGGCTTTGATGACGCTGAGCACTTGGGCGGCGAACGCTTCGTTAATTTCAATCAGGTCGATGTCGGATAGTTTCAGTCCATTTTGAGTGAGTAATTTGGCAATGGCGTGCGCCGGCCCCAGGCCCATCCGGCTTGGAGAGAGAGCTGCATAGGAATAATCGCGGATATAGCCAAGCGGCTTGTAGCCACGCGCTTTGGCTTCCGATTCAGTCATAAGCAAAAGGGCGGCCGCACCGTCGGTGATCGGGCTGGAGTTCGCAGCCGTGACCGTGCCGGTATAGGGATCGAACACAGGTTTGAGTTTACTGAGCATTTCCAAACTTTGATTTTCGCGTGCTCCGTCATCGACAAACTGCAGCTTGTCATATTTGGGCGGCAAGGCAACCGGATTGATCTCTTCTGCCAAACGTCCTTCTTTCTGTGCTCTGACAGTTCTTTCTTGGCTTGTTAAAGCAAATTTGTCTTGTTCTTCACGGTCGATTTTAAATTCGCGCGATAAAATTTCAGCTGTCTGTCCCATCGATAAGCCGCATAGCGGGTCTGCGATTTCAGGGATTTCCGGTTTTAAAAAGCTGGGACGGAAGGAGGCTAAAATTCCCAGCCGCTGGCCCCACGATTTTGCTTTCGTAAGTGCCATCAAAAATTCTTTCATTTTCTTCCCGTACATGATTGGGACGTTGCTCATCGACTCGGTTCCGCCGGCAATGATTACTTTGGCATGATTTAGCAGCATTTTATTGTACGCCGAGACAACCGCTTCCAAGCCGGAAGCGCAGTTACGGTTCACCGTATAAGCTGGAACCGATTCGGGGACCCCGCCTTTGACCGCTAAGACGCGGGCAATGTTGGTCGAATTAACTGGCTGCAGCACATTGCCGAAAATGACTTCATCCACATCATCGGCAGGAAAATTTGTTTTGGCAAGCAACGCTTTGATGGCTTCCGCACCTAGATCTTCCGCTTCAATATCCTTAAACACGCCGTTCCCTTTGCAGAACGGTGTGCGTACTCCATCAATGATTGCGATACGTTCTTTTTTACGTTCATTCATACACTTATTTCATCCGTTGTACATTTCATTGATTTCACGTTCATATTTTTTGGCGACGATATCGCGCCGTATTTTCATGGACGGAGTGAGCTCTCCCGATTCAACTGTGAGCGGGGTGGAGATAAAGCTGTACTTATGGATTTGTTCCCAGTGGTTCAGATGCTGGTTAATGGAATGAATCACTTGATCCATTTCCTTTCTGATGAAATCCGACTTTAAAAATTCTTCGTCGCTGAGCTGTGTTTGATTTTGATTTTTTTTCAAGCTCTCAAGCACTTCGGCATTTGGAAATAACAGAGCCGAAGCGAATTTGCGCCCTTCTCCAATCACCATCGCCATGTCGATCAACGGTGCTTTACATAACGCTTGTTCGATAGGAATCGGAACAATCATTTCGCCAGTAGAGGTTTTGTAAATTTCACGCAGCCGTCCAATGATCGTGACAAATCCATCCTGATCTACCGACAACTTATCGCCGGTGTGCAGCCACCCATCCTTGTCCAAGGCTTGGGCGGTGGCTTCTGGATTTTTGTAATAGCCGCTCATCACCACATCGCCTTTGAGCAATCCTTCTCCTTCCGGGCTGATTTTCAACTGCAGAGTGGGCAGGATTTGTCCGACTGTCCCAATTTTACGATGCTCCGGCGAGTTAACGCTTGCGACCGCCGCTTCGGTTAATCCCCACCCTTCATAGAGTGGAACGCCGATATCGACAAAAAAGTGGTTCAAGTGCGGGTTTAGGGCGGCTCCGCCGGTGATGACAATTTTTAAGTTGCCTCCCAATGCATTTCTCAAAGCGGAATAGACGATTTTATCCGCAATCGGATGGAGCAAGTGTTTATACAAGCTGTCGTCATTCTCATCATTGGCCAAATCAAAGGCCCACTGTCCGATGGCCCGTTTAAGCAATCCGGCGTTTTGCACTTTGGCGAGCATCTTGGCGTAAATTTTTTCCAACAGGCGCGGAACCACGACAACAATCGATGGATGAAGTTGTTGGCAGATCGTTCCCAAGTTTTTCAAGTCGTGTGAATAGGAAATCGTATTGCCGCGTACGATCATTAAGTTGTTGAGGGAGCGTCCAAACGTATGCGCCAAAGGCAAAATGCTTAGATAGTGCTCTTTTCCGGTGCCCCATCCTAAGGGATCGAGGTGGAGATTGCTGAAGTGGTTAAGGTGGGTCAGCACAACCCCCTTGGGGACTCCCGTGCTGCCGCTGGTGTAGATGATGGTGGCCAGGTCGTCATTCTTGATTTGATTTTGTAGATTGGTGAATAAGTTTGGCTGGGCTTTGTCGATCTCCTTCCCTTTTTTAATCAAATCGCGATACGAATAGGTTGCATTGGGGTTGGGCTCGTCTTCAAAGGAGATAACGGTTTGAAACAAGTGCTTGTTTCGGTTATACATCGCCCACTGTTCTACCCCTTCCACAAATAAGATCTTTTGATCGGTCTGGGTCACTTCAAAAACAAAATTCTCTTCCGAGATATTGGCAAATAAGGGAACTGTCACGCCGCCGGCAGTCATAATGGCATAGTCTGCGATGGTCCAGCGGGGTGATGGCTGAGCCAGGATCCCCACCATTTCACCTTTTTTCAGTCCAAGCTGATTCAAGGCAAGGGTGAGATAGCGAATTTCATTTAAGAATTGCTCAGTGGAAACACTGGTCCACTCATTATTAACAAGGGAACTGAAGGCTTTTGGATTAGAGGTATTCTTCTCAACGTGGCGCAATACTTCAGTGACATTTTTGACTTGTTCCATAGTGCCTCATGATTTTTTACCGGTGCGGTGCGCATCACCATCACTGGTTAATTTCATTTATATAAACAAAATTATTATTAGACAAAGGAACTTAACGAATTATGTGGGAGTGGCTAATAGGTCGAAATGGCGTGATCTGGCGAAATAGACGACATGGAGCGGAGATGTGTTAGCGACGTTCGGGGTAAGGATGATCGGATTTGCAAACGTATCACTATACATAATGATTTGCATCTTTTCTTTTAGGGCGATTGCGTGCAATTCTACTAAGCCGCAATAACTTGTGGAATTTTTCATCCCTTCTAGGTAATCAGATAGGGCATTACCTTTTATATAGAGGTCGGCTTTGGCGTTAAATTGAGTGATGTCTTTGGTTTTCCAGATTTCCGTCAATGCCGCTTTGACTTTGGACGGTAAGCCGCTGACAATATCATCGAAATCCTCTTGCTTGCTGGCAATTCCGATCTGAATGATTTTGTTTCGCAGATCTTCGATGACCTCATTTTTCAGCGTCTCATTTTTTGCGATAAACGTAAAAAGCTCATTGCGATACTCGTTCACATCGAAAATGTCAAATCGTTCTTTATGAGTCAGAAGATGTTGCAAAGTCGCATAAAGCAAACAGTTGCCATCATCATGGACTTTTACATATTGAAGATGATGTTTTTTGGCGATGTTTTGCCCAAAAAGGGCGTCATTAGAGTGTGCTTCATGCGCGCGTTGCGCTTCGCTTTCTGATTCTTTCATGGCCCAGGCTATTTGCTCTTCCTCGGTCATCACTCTGCTGGGTTTTTTTTCCTCAACCATGGAAAGCCGGATGGCTGCGTTTAAATCCTCATCTTCTGGGTCAACGAATTTAGAGCCAGCAGCGGCAGGAGCTGGCGCAGGGAGCGTCGAACTGGCAACGGGAGGAGATGACACGTTTTTTTCCCGTTTCGGCTCCGTCTTGTTTTCGGATGGATGCGATTGGTCTAATATGGCATTCGAGAGTTCGATAAAGATATCAACGCTAGCCAAAAAATGTCCTAGATGTTCTTGAATTTTTTGTTTTTCTGTACCGGTATAGTTTAACCTATCGATTCTGGAGCGTGTTTGTTTGAGGCTCTCAGCGATGGAATGCACTTTAGCTTTGAGGCTGGCTAATTCTAAAGAATCTTTAATTTCCAAATCACTGACCCGCGATGCCAGGTTTTCAGTCGCTGTCTTGGCATCGTCGATGACCGTTAGGGAAATATTAAAAGAAGGGTCCTCTGTTTTCCCTTTTTGAGTGGCCATCGAGAAAAGTGACTGGATCAACCCTTTTGTTGCTTGCGGAACAAACCGTCCGTTATCTACATTGCGGCCAGCGATTTTGGCCTCGCCCAGTTCCCTTAACGATTTTACTGCATTATCCAGTTTGTCAAGCTCCTCACTAAATTGTGTGAGTTTCTCGCTTCTGTAAATAGTTGTAAAATCATTTTCCATGTGTAACCTTACCATATTAATATTATATTTCTATTATACCATAACATATTAATTATAAGTCTAATTAGCCTTAACATCTTAATAATTAAACATCTTAATAAAAAATATTTGACAGCTAAACCACTGAATGTTAATAAAATTTTCAGCTTACAATTTTTATGGAGGTAAGATTATGGCACAAGATAACGGAAACACATCAGTGATAGCGATCATCGGACTAGTGGTGATTGTGGTGCTGCTAGCGCTCTATTTTTACACCGACTTGGGTAAAAAAGGGGAAGCACCCGCTCCCACAACCACCCCAACGACAGCTCCGGCTCCGACCCCTGTCAATGGGCAAAATACCCCACCCGCCCAATCGCCAAGATAAGACGTTAACCACAGGGAGAACCTTGCCCCTGCCCGTGCCCCTGCCCGAAAATAAGACATATTAATCGGGCACGGGCATAGGCACCGGCACGGGCAAGGAAACGAATGATGCAACACGTCTAATTTAACCACATCATTACCCTGGATCAAGAATCTCTAATCGGCTATCCTGGCTCCGTAGTTAAAAGTTTGTGAGCGGAAATCATGAGATATCTAAGCATCCTTGGCAGTACCGGTTCCATTGGCAAAAACACCCTCAAAATTGCCAAGCATCTTAGCGATCAATTCAAAGTCGTTGCATTAGCTGCAGGCAGCAATGTTGCTGTCATCGAAGAACAAATCCGCGAACATCAGCCGGAATATGTCGCCCTCAATGATCCTGAAGCCGCTAAGCAGCTCAGAGCCAAATTTCCCCGTTTAAAAATCGGAAGCGGCCTCGAAGGGCTTCAAGAAGCCGCCGCGTATGGAAAGGCGGATATTGTGGTTTCGGCCATGGTGGGAACGGTTGGGATTTTACCGACCATCGCTGCCATCAAAGCCAAGAAGCAAGTGGCTTTAGCAAACAAAGAGGTGCTGATTTCTGGCGGAAGATTGATCATTGACCTGGTGAAGCAGCTGGGGGTACGGATGATTCCGATCGATAGCGAACATAGCGCCTTGTTCCAATGTTTGGAAGGGAATCGCACGGCAGATGTCCGTCGGTTGATTATCACCGCCTCAGGGGGGCCCTTCCGCAACTATCCGTTGGAAAAACTAAGCCAAATCACTGTAGAAGAAGCGCTTGGACATCCAACTTGGGTCATGGGGCCAAAGATTACGGTCGATAGCTCCACCTTGATGAACAAAGGGTTGGAAGTGATCGAAGCGCACTTATTATTCGACATGCCGCTGGATCAAATCGAAGTCGTGGTCCACCCCCAAAGCATTATCCATAGTTTGGTCGAGTACCAGGATGGATCGATGCTCGCTCAGCTGTCCGTGCCCAACATGATCACTCCCATTCAGTACGCCCTTACCTACCCGAACCGCAGCCCGGGGTTGTTAGCCCCATTTGACTTTATTAAGAATAGCACGCTACAATTCTTCACGCCTGATGTTCAACGTTTTCGTTGCCTGGAACTGGCCTTTCAAGCCGCCAAAAAAGGGGGAACGTTGCCCGGGTATATGAACGCCGCCAATGAAGTATTGGTTAATCGCTTTTTAAATCGCGAGATCGGCTGGCTGGATATCGTCAGCAAGTTAGAGCGGCTCATGGAACAACACCATGCACGGCCGGTTGAA
The DNA here is from genome assembly GCA_020054065.1 of Parachlamydiales bacterium. GTDB lineage: Bacteria > Chlamydiota > Chlamydiia > Chlamydiales > JAEYWL01 > JAGVLX01. The sequence goes on from JAGVLX010000143.1 coordinate 8,150, forward strand.
TCGTTCGAACACATCTTAGATGTAGATGGCGAAGCCCGCCAAGCGGCAAAAGGGGCATAAAAATCATGCGGTGCCTAAATATTATTGAGGATCTATGTTAATGAGTCTTGTTTATATCATACTGGCAGCGCTGGGTTTGGGATTGCTCATCTTTATCCACGAATTAGGGCATTATTTCATGGCCCGCCGTGTCGGGATGAAAGTTGAAGCGTTTGGAATTGGTTTTGGCAAGCCGATCAAGTCTTGGGATTTTGATGGCGTCAAATGGAATCTGGGATGGATTCCTTTCGGTGGGTACGTCAAAATTGCAGGGATGGAGCCGGATGGGGAACAAGATCTCTATAAAATCCCTGGGGGGTTCTTTTCTAAAAGCCCCTGGGACCGCATCAAAGTGGCCTTTGCCGGTCCATTTGTCAACATCCTATTTGCTTTTTTATGTTTCGTCGTGGTGTGGGGAACGGGCGGACGGGAGAAAGATTATGCCGAGTTTACCCATGTGATCGGCTGGGTAGATCCCCGTTCAGAGCTCTATGCGAAAGGAGTTCGTCCCGGCGATGTAATTACAGGCTATGACAACAATGAATACCGCGGCCGCACCGACCATATTTATGCGCCCATGACCGCTTCCGATACAATCATTGTCCAGGGGTATCACGTCAACCAGCGTACGCATGAAAAAAAACCTTTTGAATACACGGTCAAGCCTTATCATCCGAATGTCTTCAAAAAAGATTTTTTAAGCGCCGGCATTATTCATCCCGCAAGTTATGTGATCTTTACCCCTGCTGAATCGAGCAAAACATTTGTGGAAGGATCGCCGATGGCAGATAGCGGCATTCAACCGTATGAACGGATCGCGTGGGTCGATGGACTTGCTGTGTATTCGTTGGAGCAGCTGCATCAGATTTTAAATGACGGCAAAGCATTCCTCACGATTCAGCGAAATGGACAAAAAATGTTTGCCCGTGTTCCCCGTGTGCGCGTGGAAGAGCTCAAATTAGACAGCGAAGTCCGGGAAGAGCTGACCGATTGGCAGCATGAAGCCCAGTTGATTAGCACTAAAATACCGCAACTTTATTTTATCCCTTATAATCTCACTCCAGATGCTGTGGTGGAAAATCAACTGAAGTTTATCGATAAGGAAGATCAGGAGCAGGAGTTCCCCGAAAATCCTTTCTCCGAAATTGCCAAACCGCTACAAAAAGGGGATAAAATCATCGCCGTCGATGGTGTCCCTATCAAGCAAGCGTTCCAGCTGCTTTATCAATTGCAAGAGCGCAAGGTTAACGTCATTGTCCAACGCGTGGACGCTTCAAAAGCAAACATCTCTTCTCTGGAAGCCGATAATCAATTTTTACAAGAAAACGATTGGAAAACGATCGATGCCCTCGTAGCCGCGATCGGCACGAATGCCCAGCCAAAAGAAAGCAATGGCTACCGCTTATTAAAGCCAGTCAAGCCAATCACCCATAAAGAACTCGCATCGACTCCTGAAAAACAAGCGCTCGAAAACGAGCAGCTGATGAAAACCAAAAAAGAGATTGAAGCAATCAGTGATCCTGAAGAACGCGCCCAAGCGCAGCAATTGCTTAACCAATATGAAAAGCAATTGATTTTAGGGATTACTGTCAAAGACCGACAAGTGAACTATAACCCCAATCCGATTCAATTGTTCACCGGCATTTGCGAAGAGATCTGGCGTACTCTTTCGGCCCTGGTATCTGGTAATTTAAAACCGAAATGGATGGCCGGACCGGTAGGCATCGTCAAAGTCGTTCACGACAGCTGGCTGCTTGGGTTCCGTGACGTCCTTTATTGGATGGGAGCGATCAGCTTGAACCTGGCGATCTTGAACCTCTTGCCAATTCCCGTGCTAGATGGGGGGTACATCTGCTTGTTCCTGCTGGAAATGGTAACGGGCAGACAATTAAAACCGAAAACATTAGAACGGCTGATCGTTCCCTTTGTGGTATTGCTCGTCGGGTTCCTGCTTTATGCCACCTACAACGACATCATGCGGCTGCTAACAAGCTATGTCGGGTGGTAGTGTACTAATGGACGATATGGACAAAAAGACGTTTTCTATTTTGTCCATATCGTCCATTTAGTCCATTTTTTAAAAAAATTATTTTACAATAAGCCTTTTCAAAACATTCTTTGATTGTCCTAAAACATAATATCATGTTATAATTTTTAAAAATAACATTACTATTAATAAGGTAGGACTCATGAACAAACCCCAAAAGCTCTCTTTCATCGTGGTCGGTTTGGCTTTATTTTCCATGTTTTTTGGTTCTGGAAACCTCATTTTCCCCCTCTTCGTTGGAAAATTAGCTCAAGATCAATGGTTGCCAGCCACATTAGGGTTTTTCTGTACTGCCGTCTTTCTCCCGTTCTTAGGAGTGGTCGCCATGGTGACCTTCAGGGGCAGCTATGCTGCGTTTTTTGACATCCTAGGCAAATGGGGCGGATTCCTCCTGACTTTAGTCCTACTCACCACCTGGATCCCCTTGGGGTCTTCTCCTCGCTGTGTCACCCTTGCCTATGCCGCACTCAATAGCAACATCCCTTCCATCCCCCTCTGGGCGTTCAGCCTCGCTTACTGCGGAATGATTTGGTTTGTAGTGGCAAAAAAAAGCCGCATGATCGAGATCTTGGGAAAATTTCTTACCCCCGCTTTGTTGATCTGTATCGCTTTAATAGTGGCATTTGGCCTGTATCAAGCTCCTGAACTCGCGAAATCAGAATACACCGGTTTGCAGATGTTCACCACAGGCCTGCATGAAGGGTATAATACGATGGACATGATCGCTTCCTTCTTCTTCTCTGCCTCTATCATCGAAATCTTGCGCCGGACCTGCAAGACCGAGTCGGCAGCCTTAAAACATACCTTTAAAGCGTGCTTAGTGGGGATTGCTGTGTTAGGGATTGTATATGTAGGCCTGATCGGCTTGGCGGCTACCCATGCGCTGACTTTGGATGTGATTCCTAAAGACAAGCTGCTGATTCATATCGCCCATTCAGTCTTGGGGGCAGAGCTTGGCATTCTTTCATCCATCGCGGTTTTTTTAGCGTGCTTCACCACATCGGTCGCACTCGTGGTTGTGTACGCCGATTTTTTAACCGAACATGTGTTTCAAGATGTGCGCAGAGGGCGGATTGCGTTGATGCTGACGATTATCTCAACGTTCCTAATGTCCTTAACAGGATTAGAGGGGATTACTTATGTGACTGAGACCTTGCTGGCAATCTTCTATCCGACGCTATTGGTCCTCATTGTGATCAATGTGCCGCGCAAGTTGTTCTTCCAAAAGAAAGAGGAGCAATTGATCGAAGCGGCCGCCGCCTAAGCTATTATTAACGCAGAGTGGGTAGACGCTAAGACGCAGTTTTTCAAAATTCAATTCAACACGAAGACACGAAGGCACAAAGACACTAAGAAATCTCTTCGTGTCTCTGTGCCTTCGTGCCTCTGTGTTGAATTTTTCTTCTAGTTATTTGCCGTTAGGGGACCCCGAAGGGTCTGTTACGCTCTGTGTTCATGATTAAAAAGGTTAATTTCTATTTCGCGGCTTTTGACTGTGTGGCGAGAGTGGCGGCTCTGAGCGTCAGTTCATCTAGCGCGTTCAACACTTTGGCAGCTTCCGCCTCACTTTCCAAAACATCCGCATACATGCGTAACAACGGCTGTCTTTCAGGAGCGTGTGCATCCCGATCCAAAGTATTTAGGTGCTCGACAATACGCGGGAAAAAACGCAACGGTAAGAACATGAACAATGGCGTTGGTGAGTGGAATTTTTTAAGGATTCGCTCCAATTCTAGGGTGTTTCCCGTTGCAATTTCCTTCATTCTAAAGTTAACCATGCTCATGGAGATATCTTTGACGAGTTGAACGATTGGAGTCGCCTCTTCTTGAAAATGGGTAGTTGTGGAAATCTCAGATAATTTAAAATTGTTGATATGAGTCAAGACAGTGCCAAGCAACTTAGCTAACGCAATTGTCCCTTCATTCATATTGCCGCTTGTTCTTGGAAGAAATTCATTAATTAGCTCAACTCCTTCCTTATCTTTCGCGACAGCGATCCATTTCTCCAACACCTCAATGAGATTGTTCAAGTTAGCTGAATAAGTAACAGAGGTGGCCTCTGAAATAAAATGGCTACGCTTAGCTCCATTTAGAAAATCACGATATTGCACAAGCTGACTATGCGCTTTAACGAGATCGGTTGTTCTCAATTTTTCGTGTAACTGTGGGTTGGCTAAAAGATCTTGAAGAGATTTTATTTCACTAAATTTAGAAGCAATTTGGTCATACAGCCCGACAGCTTTTAATTGCTCGACGTGCACCTTTTTATTTGCACTTTGGGTAATGAAGACCAATCCCTTCGTTAAATTAGGATCGGTGCTGCTTTCCCCATACCTAATCCATTTTTCTAACAGATTAAGCAGGATATCAAGTTTTGCCGAATAACGGTTATATGTATCTCTTGTAATTAAATGATTATGGATCCCCACATGTTGCAGAAAATCGTGATACCTTAGAATCAAATCGTATGCATTTCTAAGATGCGTGATTGTCAGTTTGGCATGGGTTTCAGGTTTGGATAAAAGTTCAGCTAAATCACTTAACTCGGTAAAATTGCCATCAATGAGGTGATGCAATCCAGTGGCCATTAACTTATCCATCATTCCTCGCAGTTTGGGATTGCCCGCTAGCTCAACCACCTTTTCGATCAGCTTAAAATTCCGGCTATTGACTTCGTGCAGGTTTAAGGCGAGTGTACGGAGCATGAAGGGAGAGAAAGCTTCGACGGTCGCTTTCAACAAAGCTGCTCCTTCCTTTCCTTCCATTCGCGCATGGATTCTTTCCAGTTGGCTGATCGTTTCAGCAAGTTTAAAGAGGTACTGATTTTGTTCCGCAGGAGTAATAATTCCAGCCAATTTCAATTCTTGCAAAAAGTTTTGGTAGGTTTTTAATCCGACAACGAATGACTGAATCTCGTCTCTAATTTCTATGCATCTTGCTTCAAGCCCAAGGGAATCGGTGAGTAAAGGGATATCCAGATCAGTAACAGTACCCCTAGAAACACTTGCGAGAAGTTCTTTTTTTAACGCTGTGAGAAATTTCATAATCTGTTCAGTTTTTATTTCCGGCGGCTGGGTAGGCGGAGGAAGAGGCTCGCTTTCTTGCAAGATATGTGCGGCGCTCGAAGGCTCTGCATTGGGAGCCTCCAGTGCTTGAAAGGGCGCTTCAGGATGCTCTTCCAAATATTCTAACCTTGCAGCTTCATACATCTCTTCGATGTCATCAAGGGTAATTTCGGGTTTAGTTTCCATTTCTTTGCTGTAAAGCAAACCCATGGGATTGATATACCCGGCCATGGCAATCACGGAGCTTAAGAACGATTCGGGAGCTTTTCTTGGTGCTGGAGGGATGATTCGAGATTCATTCTGAGGGCGTGGTTCGATGGCTCTGTCCAGATCCTCTATCCGCAATCTAGCATTTCGATTTTGATCGTTGAAGGTGTCGATGGAGGCCATATCTGAGTAGATTCTGCGCGCCGCCGCTCTTGATAGCTCATTGTCAAATTGTTGATGGGCGCTCGGGTCATAAAAACGTAGTCGTTGCTCGTAAGCGTGGGTGCTCAATCTTAATAACGCTAACGTGCGTGAATTAATGAATTGACCTGCAAGACTGTTATATTGCGACACAATGTCTAATGCATCACGGATGGATAACGTTGAGTGATTTAGAATGCCCGTTTCTAGTCTAGCTTCTGCATCCGCAACGGCATGGACAAACCGCACGCAGTTGTAAAAGATGACGGGGTCTGTGTTCAGTGTTTCTCTTAAATCTGTCAAAGTGGAACGGTCGACATCTTTTATTTTTGTTTCGAGGAAATGGATGACGGCATCGACGGGATACACATCAGCAAATAATTGATTGACCAAAGGAATTAATTGGCTTTTATTTGCATCAATCAAGATTTGACGCACTTTTTTAGCTGCCTCAACCAGCTGTTTAGCTGTCTCAAAATCGGGAGCGGCTTTGACCTTTTCCAACGCCTTGAGATATTCTTGAAAGGCATGATGTACCTCGCGCATATACAAGGCTGTATTCAGTTCTTTAGAAGAAATGACATTTCGCTTAGAAACAAGATTATCAATCCCAAAAATAATCGGCCGGATATCCCGAATTTTACCGGTTAGGTTGATCACGAAGAGTTTTGGATCGCTTATCGATGAATCACAGAGAGAAATCAATCCACGATGGATCTGATTAACGGCTTCTTCCCGAAAGTTGCGCGCAACCTCTTCCAATTGCTTAATCTGGGTTGGAGTTAGGAGTGGAGTAAGATCCACTACTTTAAGAACAGGCGGTGTCGAATTGCAGTAATTGTTGAGTGCCTCGAAGATCAAGCGGCATTTTTTTTGGTCTAACGGTTCAAATAATCTTAAATCAAGCGGAATGCGGACTTCGCACATCCGCTTATTAGGAATTGAAAGGCGTATGACGCATTCTCCATGGCGAATCATCTGCTCGCCTTGGTGATACGGTTCGCCTTGCAAGACATTCCAGCGTACATCGCTGGTAAATTCCGTATTTTTGATTGGGACGGTTGGGATTCCTGTTCTAGCCGGATCGCGCAGGGCAAATTGAAATAAATTGTAATCTTTTAGCGTTTCTGGATGTCTAAAATGGGAGTAGTACAGGGTATAGAGAGCTCCCGATAGATTTTTATCTGCACGGATTTCCGCATGGGAAATGAGACGGATATAGGCCGCCTCTGCTTCAGCAGGGATAGAGTCAGGCGTTGATTTTGCTTTCGAAGCCGTACAAGCTTCAACAAAGAGTTTGAAATCGAGATACGTTTTCTCCTCTTTGCTTAATAGGTTGGCTAGTTTCGTCAAGTCGTTCATCTGAACCGCCAGCCGGCTGCCAAGGAGAGTTTTAAATTGACCGCTCACTTGGGCTGCATTTTTTTCCGGTTCGCTCGCTTCTTTTGTTCCCCAAAAGTAAGAAAGCCAACCTTTGGAAGTTGTGGTAGGTGTCAATGATTCACTCAATTTGCTGGAAGAAAGCTGCGAAGACGATAACGCTGACTTCGATAATTCATGGGAAGAAGTGGATAAAGAGAGGGTAGAATCAGACAGTGTGGATCGAGAGAGTTCGCTGCTATCACTATAGGGCTTAATATTAAAGACAACTTTTGGCAAAACCCCCTGTGCAATGTCGGTGATTTGGCTGAGCCTTCCTTTCATGGTTTCAGGAATCGATAGATCATGGGATCCGCTTTCATCAAAATAGGTAATTTTATTCTGGTCTACTTTTAGAAACGTCGTTTTACTTAACTCGATGTGCATGGTTTCAATCATTTCTTTAACGACTGCAGCGCGTGCGATTGCAATATCTTTAGCAGGGACGTCTCCATAATTAATCGTGTATATGCGTCCGCCGGATCGTAAATTGCCTTCTAGCGTGATTTCGATCGGGGTCATTGGCGGTTTTGCGCTTTCAATAGGTTCCATATGGTTACCTCGCTAATTATAGGGCCGTGCGCCGCACGCCCTCCATTGCCTCTTTGCCGGATAACAGCGAAGCCATTGCCCGGCCGATTTTATTGTTTGACTCGAGATAGAACTGTTTGGCGATCTCCTTGAGCAATTCTCGCTCCGCAGAAGTTGTGAAGGGGATATGGTTATTCGCGTATTTGTCGATGTAGGTCATCAGATCTGGCACCGATTTTTTTGCAAGGATCTCGCCTAAGAAACCAAAGAGCAGCCGATTTTCTTTCGCATCAAAATCGCGGAAGGGGACGCGTACGTTAGCTTCTGGTTGAGAGAAGACAGAATCTTCGGTTTTGCTTTGCGGTTTTTCAGGAAGTTTGATATCGACTCGCAACGGGACGGCTACTTCACATTTTTCTTCTCCCGGAACTGCGAAACCGATCACAGCCTGTACGTCCGGCCAACGATGGTGCAGCTCGAAATAGGCGGCGGCTTCCTGAGAAGAAGGTAGCCACTCGATCTTATTCCACAATCCGGCGACGCCGCTGATTGGCACATACCCTTGTTGAACAAGCACTCTCTCTGCCGGTTTCAGGTCAGAATTCGTGGGTAAGTTCAGCATGGCGTGGCTGGTGCGGTACCCTTTTAAGTTTTCGCTTACAATTTGTTCTTTAGGAACGGCTGCCAGCAGCGTATTGTCGGTTAAAATTTGTTTATCGATCGCAAATGCTCTGTTCAGAAGGGTCGTTATCAAGATTCCCACAGCCCCTTTTTGCGGTTCGGGGATCTCAGTTTCAAAAAGAAGCTGGTTAAATGTCCCTACTTCGTTTAATACAAAACTAGGTGGACTCAAGATGAAGTCGGATCGAGTGGCTAACTTTGCTTGCTGTTCCTTAGAAGCAAGGCTAATCGTGTCTAGCAACTCCTTGAAGACTTCTATCGTTTTTGGATTAGCGGCAAAAAGCGCCATCAGGCTGGTGCGCGCCTCTTCAGAAATCGGGAATCTTGGCCCGATGAAAGCCGCAAGCTTTTGGTAGGTTAAGGCGGCTCCCACCGTCATGTTTGGCAAGTGATTGAAGAGTGTTTTAAAGGGCTCTGTGAGCGGCGAGTTGAGTTCACTAAGCAATTGCGTATGCAGACGATCAACGTTCCCGTGCGCTCTTGAATTCGGATCATGGCGGTTAGCTGTGTCTTTAAGAGCGGTGTTGGCTGCGGCGGCCAGTTGGGCAAACAAGCTGATTTTGGATGGGCTATCAATGTTTGCAATGATGGCACGGCGGCTTGGCTCATCTAACGGAGCACCATTAAACTGCTCATACGCTTTAAAGGCGGATTTCAACGTTTCCACGGACGATAACGATTGGTGGATCACATGGTTCAGCAAATCGCTGATCTGGGAGGGATCTCCTCCTACCGCCTTAAACTCCTCTGATAAGCTGGTAATCAACGTGCCGAATTGTCCTTGGATCTGCAGGATTTCCATAGGGATTTCGGCCACATGGTTTGGATCTTGGGCTAACTGGGTATACTGATGAGCAAGATAGAAAGAGGCATCCTGAAACAGCTGGTTAGCTAGGCTATGGACCCGCGGTTCCAGGCGGATTAAACGGACCAGGGCTGTCAGCTGTTCGGGAGGGATCGCTTTAGACTTGCCAAGAAGTTGCTGTAATCCTTCACAGGTCTGGGCCACACCAAAAGAAGCCTCGTAGAGTTCCGATGCGAATGGAATTCCCTTTTGGAGCTCGTAGAGTTCTTTGACCCGTTGAGGAGTGTATCCTTTTGTGGAAGGATTAATCGTATTGATCTGATGAGTGAGTTGGGTCAGCCGATAGAACTCATAAAAACGGTTGATTTTGGTGGGAGTATCCAAAGCCTTAAATAGGGCTCTGATCTCATTCTGATCTAGCTTACGGTGTAAGGAATTGCCGATATCGGCCACTAGCTCGTATCTGAGGGATTCAGCTGCATTGGTAATCGTATAGAGATGATCATGCGTCACGACGGTTGCCGTTTTGATTTCAGCTGGTGTCACTCCTTTCGCTTTTTTGATGTGTTCTTCAAAGTCCGCTAACTTTTTACTTAACGCGATGGAAGGAGGGTTCTCCCCTATAAATGTGGTTGACAAACTGCCGCTGCGCTGTTGGTACTCTTTAAGTAAATCCATAAACTGCGGTTCAAGTTTTGGATTCATGACGAAAAGCTTGATCAAGCTAAGAATGGTTGCAGGCTTAATGAGCGGCGAACTGCCTAGTTGTTCTAATAGCGCAGCGCAAGTTTTAGCGGAGGACAGGGGGATCGACTTCAAAATTTCCGCCCAACGTGTATTGTGTGCGGATTCGGGATTCGGAATGTATTGATTGGCGGACTCGGCCATCCGGATGGCATCGATAAAGGCTTTGAATCCCGCCATTTTTTCAGGCGTATCCAATTGCTTTTTGAGCTGGCTCGTATATTCCGATGCAACAGGTTCATCTGAAAGTTTATTTAACGTTTCAACGATGCTGCTGAAATCAGCTTCTTTATTTCCGGTATACGCTTTGATGATCCGGACGCCTGGCATCGCCCTGACGCCGGGGTTATCCACCATCACCATCAAGCGTTGCAACAGCAAACCACTTTCGGACTGGAACCGCGCCGAGATCAGCAGCAGCTGTTCTTGCTTTGCAGAATCTAAGAAGGTTAATTTTTTAGCTGCCAGCTGCGCTTCCTTCAACGTCGCTTCGTTCCGGACGGCGGCGCAGTATTCGTTGATAAATCCAAAGACCGCTCTCCGTTCTTGCGCGGTTTTTAAATTTAACGGGGTTAAGTCGAGTTCAAGTTCGGTCTGAACAATTTCCCGGCCGACAACCGCATAGGCGACTTGAAGCACTCCATGGGTAAATCCATAGCTGCCATCTTCCAAGGGTGTTTCATTGGGCCGGATCCAAGAGGATTGCAGCCATACGTTATGAACAGAGGATTCGCGGAACCCTTGCCGGATTAAATATTGCTCGGTCAGCGGATGGGAGTTCACTGTGTTTTTTAAGCCATCCATGGTGACAAGGTATCGTACCAGCGGTCCGGTCGTTTTTTTACCCACCTGATCGGTCAGAAGACCGCCCATAAAGACATCGGTAATCGCCTGGGTATTGCTGATGCGCGCGCGTTCTTGAATGAAAAGCTGCAATTTGTGGAACTCATCGCTGGAATCTTGGTTATGAAAAATGGCCGGGGTTGCGGCATATAATTGAACGCCTAATCCCATAAATCGGCTTTGCGCATCTTCAATCTCGCTTTGCTTTAACGGACTCTTCCCTTCCAACCCTTGCTTAATGGAAACGAGCTGTAAGCTTTCTCCGGCATTTAAAAAATCCAACATTTGATTCTGATAACTTTCTGGAGTCTCGCTTGGTGTCAGAAGCATCTGAACGAGCAATTTGCGGGTGGCGGAGGGAATTGGATGTGTTCCGATGAACGCTTGAGTTTTGATAAAAACATCTACAAAATCGAGCGTATCTTCATGGATCCGTTTGGCAATGTCGTAGAGATTGCGGTTTTGATTTTTTTGCAAATACGAACCGATTGCGGTTTGCTCATCCTTTAGCTTCGCTTTTAGCTTTTCCAGCTCCTGCGGCTTGTCCAGACACGCGGCAACCGCTTCTCGACGGGTGTTTAAATATTTGCACACAAGAGCGGCAAACTCACGGTTATCCAACGCGCTTCGCAATAGATCCAGTTCGGCAGGATTGAGCGGAATTTTGGTGAGGATCTCTTCAATCAACGTTTCCGGGTATTTTGGACTTAAGCTGCTAGCCACCCTAACCTGGCCAAATGGCGTCGCTTCGATTTCTGTCAGGGAATATTCACCGATAAATGGCTTGACGGATGGGGAGTCGAGATTGATTTTTTCGTTTCGTGCAGCCAGGTTGGAGAGTTCAGCGACTCTTTTTCCTGATTTGGCTAGCGCTTCGACAACCGCCGCGCTTGTTTTCCAGTCAACCGCCTGCCTTGTCCCTTTAGCTGTTTTCATAACCCGGAACTCCCGAACACGGTCTCCTTCGGTAATGCGCAGGGTACCGCCATGGGTGATCTGAATTTTTCCCTGATGCCATTCTGGTCGATTGGCTGACTTATCGACTTCCATAGGTTACCTTAAATTATTATTAATCAATGCGATATGTTTATTGGCTGCTTTGGTTATAGGGAGATAGAGCAGGATGAATGCCAGTGAGGTAATAAATTTAAAAATTAACTAAAATTACCTAATAATATCGCATTTAGTTCAATCTTTATTATATGCCTTCCATTTAATTATATCAAATTAAGGTAAGGTTAATATTTGATAAATGATGGGGTGATAGGCGTAGGCAGGAATTTGGAAAAGATCTATAAGGAAGATGTGTACCCAGGAGAGGAATTATGGCAGCCAAAGAAGATACTTGGATTTTGGTCGCAAACAGCACATTTGCAAGGATTTTGAAAGTAGAAAAGCGGGGTTCTGTGAAGGAGCTGGAAGTGATTGAGCACCGGGAAGGTCGCAAGCATGAAAGGGATTTGGCCGGAGACAAGCCCGGTCGTGCGTTTGAGAGCGTAGGTTATGGGCGCTCGGCTTTGGAAGTGAAAACCTCGATGAAGAAGCAGGAGTTCAGTGCGTTTGCGAAACTGTTGTCTGAACGGTTGGAGAGCGCGCGGCAGAAGGGGCAGTTTGTCCGTTTATTTTTAGCCGCGAATCCTACGTTCTTGGGATTATTGCGGAATACGTTGACCCCTGCGACAGTGGAACTCATCGCTGGCGAGGTGGATAAAGACATCACTCATGTGGATGAGGAAGAGATCATTTCTCACTTTCCTTACATCAGCTAAAAAAACCAGGACAAACACGAGCGCGCACGAAGTGCGCTTTGGGAGTGCGGCGATCTATCGCCGCTTTCGTTTTACGGAAGATATGTAAAATAATACACTCAATCCAAAGCGGCGATAGATCGCCGCACTCCCAAAGCATGCTGCGCATGCTATAGATCATAGAGGGCCTACGGCCTAACGTGAAGCGGTGTTTCCACACCGCTTGGTTTTCATTTTTTATCCTTATCGTCGATAATTTCGACTTCCGCTTCCTCGATGTTGTCATCTTTGGAACCGCTCGGCTGTGGACCTTGCTGCTGTTGCGGTTGCTCATGCTGCATGTGCTCACCGCCCATGGAAGGTCCGCCAGCTTCTGAAGGCCCACCGGCTTTGCTCATCGCTTCGCCGATCTTCTGCATGTGGCTTTCCAGCTCTTCCTTCGCGGCTTTGATGCGGGACACATCGTTGCTTTCCAATGCTTTCTTGGCAGCGTCGATTTTCCCTTGAACATCATCCACAACATCTTTAGGTAGCTTATCTTTATAGTCATTCAACGCTTTCTGCGCGCGGAATGTTAAGCCGTCCAACTCGTTGCGTGCTTCCACTTCCTCTTTACGGATGCGGTCCTCCTCGGCATGCACTTCTGCATCCTTAAGGATCCGCTGAATATCATCCTCGCGCAATCCTGACTGCGCTTCGATCCGGATCTTTTGCTCTTTGCCGGTCGATTTATCTTTAGCCGACACATGCAAAATTCCGTCCGCATCGATGTCGAAGATCACTTCGATTTGCGGCATGCCGCGCGGCGCTGGCGGTATATCCGTCAGATCGAACCGTCCGATCTCCTTGTTGTCCTTCGCCATTTTGCGCTCACCCTGCAGCACCACAATGGTGACCGCGCTTTGGTTGTCGCCGGCAGTCGAGAAGATCTGCTTTTTCTGGCTGGGGATGGTTGTATTGCGCTCAATGATCGGCGTCATGACGCCGCCAAGTGTCTCAATCCCGAGCGTCAGCGGAGTGACATCCAACAATAAGATATCTTTGACTTCGCCTGTCAAAACACCACCCTGGATCGCTGCTCCAACCGCCACCACTTCATCCGGGTTCACCCCTTTGTGTCCTTCTTTGCCGAAGATCTCTTTGACGATCTCTTGAACCGCGGGCATGCGGGTCATCCCGCCCACCAAGATCACTTCCCCGATATCTTCTTTGTTTAACCCTGCATCTTTTAATGCCTTGATGCATGGTTCGCGGGTGCGTTCGGTAAGATTGTGGGTCAGCTGTTCCAGCTTGCTGCGGGTTAGGGTCAAGGTTAAGTGTTTCGGGCCTGACGCATCCATCGTGATGAACGGCAGGTTAATCTCGGTCGATACGACTCCTGAAAGCTCGATTTTCGCTTTTTCAGCCGCATCGCGCAAACGTTGGAGCGCCATTTTGTCTTTGCTGAGGTCAATCCCTTGCTCTTGCTTGAACGTGTCGAGCATCCACTTTAGAACTTCATTGTCATAGTCGTCGCCGCCTAAATGGGTGTCGCCATTCGTCGCTAAAACTTCAAACACTCCGTCGCCGATCTCGAGGATGGAAATATCGAACGTTCCTCCCCCCAAGTCGAACACGGCAATCTTTTTATCCGTTTTTTCTTTATCCAACCCGTACGCCAAAGCCGCGGCTGTTGGCTCAGGGATGATGCGTTTGACATCCAGCCCGGCGATTCGCCCAGCATCTTTGGTCGATTGCCGCTGCGAGTCGTTAAAGTAAGCCGGAACCGTGATGACCGCTTCGGTGACCTTTTCGCCCAAATACGCTTCGGCGGTTTCTTTCATCTTGATCAAGATCTGGGCGGCAATCTCTTCCGGCGTGACAAGTTTGCCTTGGATTTCAAAGACGGCGTTCCCTTTGCTGTCAGCAACAACTTTGTAGGGGACGGTTTTGATTTCCGAAAGCACTTCATTATATTTGCGACCGATGAAACGTTTCGATGAGGTCACTGTATTTTCTGGATTGGCGACGGCCTGCCGTTTGGCAGGGATGCCGACCAGCCGTTCATTGCCTTTAAAAGCAACCACAGAAGGGGTTGTACGGGTGCCTTCCGCATTGGCAATCACTTTCGGCTGCCCGCCTTCCATGACGGCGACGCAGGAGTTAGTGGTGCCTAAGTCGATGCCGATAATGCGGCTTTTCTTTTGTTGTGCCATATAGATTACTCCTTACTAAATTATTTTTCTTGTTCCTGGTCCAGTTGTGCGGTTGCCGATTTGGCGCCGGGAGCTTTAGCAACCTTCACGCGGGCTGGCCTGATCGTCCGGTCTCCCATGCGATAGCCGCGCGTATTTTCCTCCACAACAGTACCTGGAGCATACTCTGTTGTTTCCACCGTTTCGATCGCTTCGTGCAGATGCGGATCGAAAGGTTTCCCGACCGACACGATCGGGACGACTCCATTGGTGCTTAACACTTCTTTAAATTGGTCGAGGATCATGCGGAACCCTTGGCCCCACAACTTCACCTCGTCCGACATTTGGTCCATAAACTTCAGCGCATTCTCGAGATGGTCGATCGGATGCAAGAAGTCTACGATAATATTTTGCACGGCATACTCCGTCAGCTTTTCCCGTTCTTTCTGCAGCCGTTTCCGTGTATTTTCCTGTTCGGCGAGCAGGCGCAGATATTTGTCTTTATGCTCGGAGGCATCTTTTTTTAATTGCTCTAATTCGATATCGGTCGTGGTCACCGTAACGGGTTTGCGCTCGGCTTTCGGTTCGGCGGGCCCTTTAGCGGCTCCGTTTGCGGAACCCGTTTTGGGTAGACCGTTGGTTTCAGGGGTGTCAGGGTTCTGCTCACTCTTCTGAGCAGGGTCTTGGGCTGTCATGTTATCTATCCTCTTTTGTCTTCCAGCATGATGAGCTGGCTATGCTCTAGAACATGTTCTTTAGCGTGCTGGTCCACTAAATAGTGATCCAAAGGCTTACGGTATTGAATTTTAAATTTATATAAACTGTTAGTCATCGCTTTGCTAATGCTTCCGGTAAATGCTTTCAGCAATCCAAATAATTCGCGGTACGGAATGCGGAAGGGCCCCATCAAGCCGACTGCGCCGACCACGCTCTGGTTGATGTGGTAGGGGGCAGTAAGGATTGAACAGTTGAGCGGTTCTTTGCTGAAAGGAGCGAGATCTTGGCCGATCCAAAACCGGATTTTATGCATTTTTGCACACTCGCGCAGCAAAAGCCGCAAGTTATGCGAGTTTTCAAAAAGGGCTAAATTGCCGGCTAAAGAGGGGTGCGCTTCTACATCGGTCGCATTCAATAGGCGTGAAAAACCCGTTTTTAAAATGTCCTCTTCCGAAAAATTGGAGTAGTTGGCGATGAACCGGACTAACGCTTCATTATAGAGGTTCGGAGCGAGCAACTCTTCATCCTCCGGCAGATTTTGCGGTTTGTCGCGTCCCGTTAAGCGCCAATGGAAGTAGCTTTCAATCCGTTTGAGAGTGAATGCACTCAGTTTTTGTTCGACCGGCAACAGTTCGGTTTTCACCACACCAAAGTCGGTGACCAATACGCAGAGGACGCGGTTCTCATCAATACTGACAAGGCGCATATCGCGGATGAAATCGTGGTCGAAACGCGGAGCGGAGATAAAAACGGCGGTATTGGATACGGCGCTTAGCCATTCGGCGGCTTTCTGCATGTAGGCGGCGATAATGCGAGTTTCGATTTGTCCCAGTTCGGACAAGCGCGCTTCATTGGCCGGATCGAGCTCCGGATGTTCTAATGCTTCTTCGGCATAATAACGGTAGGCGCGTTCGGTGGGGATGCGTCCGCCTGAGGAGTGAAGCTGTTTGAGGTATCCTTCCTCTTCCAGTTTGGCAAAATAATTACGGATCGTAGCTGAGCTTAAGCCCTCAAAGCCGGCATCTTTTAGCGTGCCGGATCCCACCGGTTTTCCGGTTTTTAAATACGTTTCTACCAATCCAAGCAACACCTGTTTTTCTCGATCCTTTTTAGGAGCGCGTTTAAGGGGTGCCGGCGGCTTATGCGTTTTTTCTTTCATACTTTTATGATAAAAAATAGGGAATTTTAGGTCAAAGAAAATTAGCAGTCTTCGTTGTAAAGTGCTAAATTTTGGGGTTTTTGCTCACAAAAGTGGACACAATGATCGGTAAAATGTCCACGATCGAAGGAAACCAGGTCAACCCCTTCTGATAAACCAAATGCGCACAGACATGGCAGGCAATAATCGCCTTTTTGTGGTGCTCAGGAATCTCCTTAAGAAGCTCCCGGGAATAATGATCCCGTAGAGTAGGCAGGCAATAGTCGAAAAAACATCGGATAAGCGGATCTTGCGGGTCATTGGAAAGGGGAACCGTATCTAGGTAATCCAGAAGCTGATAGGTGAATTGATTGATTCGGCGCGAGATCTTATGGCAAATATCCGAGAGGTATCCGCCCTGTTCGGTGTGGGTCTTCAAGATCAAGCGTGCTTCGTCGAGGGCGCACGTGCGCAAACGTTCCAAAATTTCCCGGACTAGCTGCTCTTTATTCTCCATAAACACCTGATCGCCCAGCGAAAGACCGCACAACACTTCAAAGGAGGAGCAGATCACCCCCGTCTTGTTGGCCGAACTGTCAATAATGATCAGGACCCCCAATTTCTCCAATTCGCGCCGCGCTTCCTGATCGAGATAGAGGTTAGCCCCTTCGATAATCGCTTTGGCGGTGGGGACGCCTTGCGGGTCCAGAAATTCCCGCCAGTTACCTCCATTGAGCGTGCGTGGCCGTCCTCCTGCAGGAATGAACACATCGGTTGGTGTACTGTGTACATTGCTCCGTACCAAATGATTCATATCGTTGCCGGAAAGCCAATCTTCAATGACGACGCCACCGGTTTTACGCAAGCACAAGGTTTGTTGCACTAAGGCTGTCTGTGTTCGTTTGCGGTATTTATCGACGAGGAATCCGCCTTCACTCAACGTTTGCGGCGGATAGTTGCAGATGGGGCGTTCTTTTTTGAACAAATCAACCAGGATGCTGAGATCGAGTCCATGCGGATCGTAAATGGTGCCGGAGATATCGGTTAGCGCCAGCAGCCGTGCGGTTTTGGGATAGAAGCGATGCAAGTTGACGATTTGGTTGCCTGCCACATCTCCGTCCGGACCGCCGGACATTTTGACGGTGAAGAGATCTTTTTCTGGATTGATGCCGATATATTTCAGCACCTCGTGCATATAGACGTTAACTCCCAGCGACGTGACGCCGTACTCCTTATGGTTGATTCCCACACGCGGTTTGCTGGAGATAAAGCTGGAGCCTGGTTTGTACTCATTCTTTTTGCTGTATTCGGCGATCCAGTGGATGACAGACGGCTGCATATTTTCGTCCGGCCCCAAATAGAGATATTCCGGTTTGCGCCAATAGTCGACGACATTTTTAGCTTTGAGGGTGCCATCAGAATGGCAATTGACCAACGTGATCATGCTTTCCACAAACGATCGCTGGGCTTGATGCAGTGTTTCTAATTTTTGCTCTTCTTGGAACAGTTTGATTTGGTCCTTGATCGCCACCGGATCCATCCGTGCGCCTTCTAATTCTTTATTGAGAATCTGCGCTTCAAATTGGAGCCGTTCATACGGTTTTAAGAAAACAACCCCTTTGGCGCCTGCTTCGGGGATATCTTTATTTTTGAAATGTTGCGTATAAGCAAGGTTGTAGCACTCGGTCAGCACTTGGTTTCGTTCATGAATGATCCGTTCGGGTTCTTGGGGGAAAATCGTCCGGAGCCCTCCCCGCGCCAAATCTTTGAATCGGATATGAAAGGCAAAAAAATGCATCCCGCGGAAGAAGAAAATCCCGAATGGCAATTCAGGGAATTTTTCCGCGCGGTTGAAAGGGAGTTCATCCATAAAGGCTGGATCGATCCGGAAACCCAGCGAGGTGAAGTTCGAACGGTAAAAATTCGTTTTTAACGTATAGTGGACGAAATTCACGGCTTGCCGCAGAACATTTTTGCGCCGCTGGTCAAGGATCTCGTTGCCTGTATCTAACTTGTGGATATCCTCGGTCAGCTGTTTGCGCAGATCCTCATATTCGCCTAAATTCACCTCGTCCGGATGGAATTTGTATTTGAACAGGTCGCAAATTTTGGCGGTAAGTTCGGGATGGTGGCAAATATCCCCCTCAATGTGATCAAGCGAATAAAAATTGGGGTCCAGATGGACCAGCCCTTGATGGATGAAATTGGTCATGGCGCGCAGCAAGTTGCCATTATTGCCGCTCACGATGCCTCGTTCGACCAGGCGGTTATCGATGGTGTCGAAACTGGCAAAATATTTGATGGTGACCAGTTCGCGCAAGAAATCAGGAATATTGGCTGCTTCCCATGCCGGCTGGCCTTTGCTGCCGTGTAGTCCCAGGACCATAATGAGGATGCTGTCCTTGCTGTAAGGATTGACATAGGTGGCATTCACGCCGCGCATGACTAAGCCATGCCGCAAAATCGTCCGGGCGACACGATACAGAAAGTGGTATTTGGGAGTATTTCTCCACGCGAGAACGATATGCATGGAAGCCCGATCACTATCCCCGTTATTCCACTCTTCGTCATACGAATATTCATACTGGCAATTGTCGCGGCTTTGGGCGCGGAAAAACATATCAATAGCAAGGATCAACCGTTCGCGCGGCAAGGCGCGCAGGAAGCGAGTGTCTAAACTTTGCACCAGCCGGTTGAACTCTTCATCGCTCACTTTAGGATTGCGTTGTTTGACTAACTCGCGGATTTCTTGGTCAGGCGGCAGTGTGGGGGAGGCTTCGTAGATTTCAAGCGCTTCCGTAAAAAAGATCGTCGCGATTCTTAAGTTGGAATTGACCCCTGGAAAAGGAGGTGGCGAATTAGAGATGTAGGTGGCGTAGTTTTTGATGCCGTATAACGCGTAATTTTCGAGGATGCGGACATCGGCATCAGCGCTGTCAAGACACATAACAATTGCGGCACGGCGCATGTTGATGGTGGAGAAATAATCTTGCAGATCGAACCCCATCAAGCTGTGGGCGACCAACATGATGTTATC
>JAGVLX010000093.1 GCA_020054065.1 Parachlamydiales bacterium
TACGCAGTTTATGAAATCTGCCTCCTTATGCTATTTGAGAAATATATATCCCCATGGGCATGCGCCGTTTTGAATCTTGGATCGCTACTCGATTACATCACGCATGTTGAAAACGGAAAATTTATTGACTCATCTGGTCTAGATGTTTGGCAAATCGTTCAGACCAATTGGTCGAACGATCGTTCAAATAGTGGTCTACGATGGTAAATGCGAGATCGTGAGTCAGATAGGGCGATTCGAAATTATTGAGAACGATTACCCCTAAGTGAATCTCAGGAACGATAATCATCACCGAAGTTGCCCCGTCAGCATATCCTGGAGCCTGAAGCATCAGCTTATCGCGATAGTCGTGGAAAAACCAGCCATACCCATAATTAAGAAAATGGTGTTCAGGAAAAAAGATATCTTGCAGATGACATTCGTCTAGAAGAAAAAGCCCGCGGATTTCGACCACTGCCTGCTGCGTAAACAATTCTTGCCACACGGTCGCGTGCTCATTTGGACGGGCCGGCGCTTGCGCCGAGTGTTTCACGACATCCAAAAACCACTTGGCAAGGTCAACGGCATTCGAGCTAATGCCGGCAGAGGGAGCGATAATGTCCATATTCTCGGGCTCGATCCGGATCATTTTTTGCTGTTTAAACTGATGCGGCAGCGCCTTATTGGCTGACGCCATAAAGCCTTGATAGGTCGCGACCGATTCGGTCATCTGAAATGGGTTAAAAACCCGTTGCTGAATCGCTTCATTCCAACTCATTTTCTGGATTTTTTCGATGACCTGGCTGACATAGGTATAAAGGACATTTTGATAGCCAAAACACCCTCTAAATCCGCATGGCAAGGGCAGCTTGGCAAATTCAGCTAGCACCTGATCGAGGGTTTTATTCCCCTCATACCAGATATTCAAGACTTCAGGCCCCGGCAACCCGGCATGCATCGACAAACAATCACGGATGGTTAAATGATCCGTGGCATAAGAATCGGACAATTTGAAATCAGGCACAAAACGTTTGATGGGATCTTCAAAAGCCACTTTTTGCTCTGCCGCCAAGGTTCATGTCAAATAGGCCGTGATAGGTTTAGTCAGGGAAGCGATTTGAAACAGCGTGTGTTCGTCGACAGGGCTTTGGGTTTGAAAATCTTTAACCCCATATCCTTTGGTGAGCGCAATGCGTCCGTCTTTGATGATGACAACGGCCGCTCCCGGAGCGTTCCAAAATTTGAGCGATTTTTCAACGGCTTGATTCACTTCAGACAAATTTTCACCAAATGAAACGGAAAGTATACTCAAGAACAAGAAGAGAATCCAACGAATTTGCGCCATTTATTTCATAAACTTGTAGGCAAACCAGGTTGATAATTTACGAGGCAAGAAACGCTCGATAAAGATCAGAATCTTATTCCCCCAGCCTGGGATGACACTTGTGCGTTTATTCAGCAATGCACGGATCCCTTCCGATACAACGGAGCGGCTATCCATCATGCTCATTTTTTGAAAAGAGGTGAGAGGTTGTCCGGCAGTCGCATGAAAATGCGTCGACGTGACGCCCGGCGCTAGCACCGTGACCGAGATGGGGGTATCGGAAAGCTCGAAAGCGAGCGCTTCACCAAAATTTTGGATAAAACTTTTCGAAGCGGCATAAGTCGCATAAAGGGGGCATGGTTGGAAGGCAGCCACCGACGAGACGAATAAAATATACCCAGATTTGTGGTAGAGCATGGGCGGAAGAAACAGTTTTGTCAGCTGTACGACAGAGAGAATGTCCAGACGCAGCATACCTAGCTCTTTTTGCCACGAGGTATTTTGAAATTCCCCAAAGACACCGACTCCCGCATTATTAATCAGGATCTCGATTTGTTTTTTGTTTTGAACCATATCACGGAAAAGCTTTTCTACCGCTTGTTCTTGCGTCAAATCCGCAGCAATGACGGTCACTTCTACAGGATATTGTTCGGTGATTTCTTTGCGGACGATTTTAAGCGCTTCTTCATTACGGGCGACAATCACTAAATTGCACCCTAATGCAGCGAGCTGAAACGCAAACTCCATGCCGATCCCGCTGGAGGCCCCTGTCACTAAAGCTGTTTTTCCTTTAATGTCCGGTAATTCTGCCATTTTCCACTCCTTAATAAAGGAAGCAATCCTATTTTAGCCGAGCGATAGCGAGGCTTTTGGAGTTCTCTAATCGCGCAAGACCTGTAACCCTATGCGATTGTCACATCCTTGTTCAAGTACACATCCTGGATGGCATGAAAGAGCTTTACCCCTTCGTCCATCGGTCTTTGGAATGTTTTACGTCCGCTGATCAACCCCATTCCTCCTGCGCGTTTGTTAATCACTGCTGTTTTGACCGCATCCGCAAAATCATTTTTTCCGGAAGCCCCGCCCGAGTTAATGAGGCCGATCCGGCCTTTATAGTTGTTTAACACCTGATAGCGGCAAAGGTCAATAGGGTTTTGACCGGAGAGCTTGTCGTACATTTTCTCGCTATATTTACCATACCCTTTTGTCACGGTATTCACTGCCACATAGCCACGGTCATTTGTCGGCAACTTTTGTTTGATGATATCTGCGGCGATGGTCACCCCTAAATGATTGGCTTGGCCAGTAAGGTCAGCGCTTTCGTGGTAGTCGACGCCCTCCACTTTAAATGCGGAGTTACGCAAATAACACCACAGGATGGTCGCGAGCCCGAGGTCATGCGCCACTTCGAAGCAGTGGCTGATCTCTTGAATTTGCCGGCCACTTTCAGGCGATCCAAAATAAATGGTGGCTCCCACCGCAACAGCTCCCATGTCATACGCTTGTTTGACGCTGGCGAACAAAATTTGATCGAATTTGTTTGGGTAGCTAAGGAGTTCGTTATGGTTGATTTTTAAGATGAACGGA
>JAGVLX010000141.1 GCA_020054065.1 Parachlamydiales bacterium
GTACGCCTGGAAACAGAAGCCAAAGTCCAATGCAACCTGCTTCGCAATGAACCTGCGCTTGAACAACAATTAAGATCGTTTATCGAAACGGTTTTGGCGGGTCCTCCTGCAAACTATCCTCCCAATTTAGAGCAGTTAAAAAAACTCTCGAAATTGATGAGCGGATACCATCAACTGCTGCCTACCTTCGCCAGAAGCAATCCCTATGCAGGCGAACGGGATTTAAAAGTACTGCGTGAAAAATATCAAGCCCATAAAGCCCGCATCCAAGAGCTGCATCAACTGCATCTTGAGCTGTTTGGCGATTTCACCGATGGCCTCTCGGATTTTAAAGAATGGGGGCTCAAGCGCGAGAACTATAAGTGGAAAGAGATTGAAAATAAATGCGACGCCGCCTATCTCGATATCATCCACAAAATCTCACCCGCTCTGGCGATGGCGGTTAAAATCCACAATTGCCCAGCTGACGAATCGCTCTTATCTCATCTAGAATTGCTTTCATCCGATATGCAGCAAATTTTAGATGGAGTCGCCCATACCTTTACGCAGTTGGCTCCCGGCACACAAGATTCCCCTCTTGATCCCTCTAATCTGGAACTGATTAAAACTGCTCATGAGCGTTTATGGGATGCCTATGGAACGTGGGTAGAGCCGCAAATCGTCCGTCATTTGCCAGGCGGTCATTTCGACTGCCTAAACGAATTATATCTGGGTTATGGCAAAGCATTGCGACGCCGAGGCGCACCTCTCTCTGAGCAAACCACTAATCTCCTAAATCTATGCCAATTTGTGGTCGTCAATCCGCTCCTCTTTAAAGATCCACGCAACGCGCAGCTCCATCACCTATTTCCTGAGACCGACAACACATCAGAAATGACTTCCCGCTATGAGGCTATTAATGGCCAGTTTGACGAACTGCAAAAATACCTAACTAAACTGGGTATTGCAAAGCTTCCTGCAACTGTAAATGCAAAGAAACAAGCGATTAAGACCCATTATGAAATGGCCATCAACAGGGTTCATAGTGATCTTCTGATCATTAGACAACTTGCTGCCGCTCCACGTTCATTTTTTGCGGCCGTCACAGTGAAGACCACTTTCAGAGAGATCATGCAGGTCCGTGAAAGTGCCCTCCAACTTGTTGCCCCAAGTAGAGTGATTGCTCAACGCATTAGCCCGCCCGACCGCGACCTGATCGCGCACGTAAAAAACCAGATCGAAGATGATTTCAAAACCTGCCTCGAAAAAACCATTCCTGCCCGCGCGGAAAGTCTTCCCTCACTCACGTTCAAAACATTGTTTGCCGTGCAAAGCCGCGAGGAATGCAATCGGGTTAGGGAATTCATTCAACCGTTCCTCGTCAATTCCCATTCACGTTTAGCCCAAACTGTCTTCCCTCTGATAGAGAACTTAGTGGTTGAAGAGTTCAGAGAAAATGTCCGCCTATATACCCCTCAAGATAGTGACTCAGTCGCTCAATTAAGGCAAAAACGGAGCGAATGCGAGCGGATAAAGGCTTCCACAGCCAATGGTGAAATCCAGAGGGAATGCGAGCGTTTGATTCAGCGGTGTGATCTCAAAATCGAACTCAAAATTTTAGTTGAGTCCTCTCCTCAACCTAGCGATACGGTTGAACAGCTCGTTCAAAAACGGAAGAACTTACAAGAATTTATCGCAAAGACTCAAAACGAGGATCTTCAAGCCGAGTGCCGCAAATTAATCGAAGCGTGTGTGGCAGTTATTGACCAAAAGATCCCCCTATACAAAGATATTCGCGATTTCTGCACGCAACCCAAAGAGAAATGGAAACTCAATACGGTACAGGTAGCAGAGTATCAATTTTTATTCACTCATTGCTTTAAGTATCGCAGAGAAGCAATCCCGCAAGTCCTCTTGGATGAGAGTAAACAAGCGTTAGCCGTGCTTCAAGACATTAAAGCGGAAGAGATCAGTTTCAAACCCGAGCAAATCTTCGACCGATTGCTTACCTGTATCTATGGCATCGGTGAAGTGAAATTTAACGAAAAAACACAAGTTCGACGGCGCGAACTATTTATTAGCGTCTTTATCAACTTTACCGCTTGGGGGAATGATTTAACCTTGTTGTTCAAACAAGATTCACCGGTTAAAACCGTTTATCCATTCTTGGTTGAGGTGTTCACAACCCTGGAAAAAGCTGGCAGTAGGCCGGAAGATCTCAAACCGGAATGCCGCGATTTTTATAGTCGATATTATAGCTCAGGATTAACTACCTTGAAAACTAAACTCTTAGAAATGAATCCTGTCGCACAGGCTGTGCTGGTTTATCTTCGACGGTATGAGGACATTTTAGCTTCGCGCGCAGCTGTAAAACCTAGCTTAAGTTACAATATATTCGGTGTCCTTCCCTACGACTTCTCAGACCTATTCAATCTCACGAAAGCGTTACAGCTCAAAGCTGCCTATCAAGCCAAGATTGAACAAATTGATAAACTGAAAGATGAATCGATGACAAAAATGGGAGCGTCCTGTCCCATCCTGGAACAAATTCGCACCATCGTCGTGTTGGGATATACCGAGTGGCATGCCCAACGGATCATGCTCATCAATGCCAATCTCGTCGAGTTCGCTCATCGAGCAAATTACTTCAATAAAGATGGGTGGGAATTGATGCGTAATGCCTTGATGTGCGTTAATCCGATATCGCCTAGCTATACCAAAGAGAAACGCGATAGGGACATCAA
>JAGVLX010000119.1 GCA_020054065.1 Parachlamydiales bacterium
AAAATGAGGGCGGTGCAGAGCACCGCACTCCAGGGATCTCGCTTCGCTCGATCAAAAAGACATGTGACGCTTTTGGAAGTCCTGATTGCGATGGGACTCCTCACACTTCTACTCTCAGCTTTGTTCAGTTTTTGGAACTATGCCGACAGCGTCCAAAATGCAGCTGATGAATCACGACGCAAGAATTTTCGGCAGCTTTATGTCCAGCACCGCTTGGGGACCGTCATCCCAGCCGCTCTAGGGAAGACCAAAGAGTTCAAACCGATTTTCTACACCTCCTATGAAGCACAATTCAGCGGACCAAGCCTCGTCTTTGCCTACGATAATGGGGTTGTTGGAGAGCCCGAATTCGCCAATGCGGTATTAGGACGCCTCTATGTCGATCACAAAGGCAACCTAACTTTAGCCACCTGGCCAAGCGTCGAGCGCAATTTTTATTCGAGTCCGCCGATGCATAAAGAGATTTTGCTCACTGATGTGGAAGGAATTCGTTTTGAATTCTTCAAGCCGCGCAAGAAAGCTACTGAAGAGATTAAAGTATCGACTAAAGAAGAGGAGATCGAAGCGCGCTGGTACGATGAGTGGGCTGCGGAACGGAAAGCGCTGCCAGCATTGGTGAAAATCCACTTGAACTTAGGAAAAAACCGCGAAGCCACGTTTGGGTATGTGATTCCCAATACCGAATATATCGTTTACTATACGAAGTAGGATCGAAGGATGAATATTTTGCCGATTGTTTTTGTCATGCTGGCGATGATGTCGATCATGACCTATGCGCGTCTGCAAAGTTTTTTGAACCGTTCCCTGATCCAAAACGAATTCGAATGCTACGTCCAAGTGATCGAGCAATATGACGCCAACCAAGCCCAGCTAGAGCAATACAATGACCATAAAGGGGCGAGCCAGCAGAAGCCAACTCCAGATCCAGACCAAAACAATGGCAAGGTGCAGGCCGACCGCTATCTCAATTTCGGGCTGTTCGTCAACAAGCAAGAACGGGAATCTAAGCAGCAATGGGCCGGCACTGCTTATGAAATCACACGGCAGCTGATCCTTAATCTCTATGAAGAGAAGCCTTTTTATTCCGAAATCCTAGAACAAAATCCTGATTTCACCGACCATCTTCTACGCACCCTAATGGATAAAGCCGACCAGCAGAAAGAGTTTGTCAAAATCTCCAAGCCTAAAGACATGGCAAACCTGGTGCTGGATGATCCGATCATGCAAGAAACGTGGGCCAAGATGTTGAAAGGCACGCCTCATCAACAGGCAGCGTTGCTGGCTTGCCAAAAATTAACCCCCATGGAACTTGAAGTGTACAAACAAATGCAATCATACCCTTCGCTTGCCGACTACATCCGCGTCACGAAACAGGTCAAGCCGCTAAGAATCTATTTGACGCCGGAGCCTATCCTTCAAGCGATTTTCAAAGATGAACGGATTGTTCAAGAGATTGTCCAGCAGCGGCATCAACTTTACTTGGATGTGCATTCAAAGCGCAAATCGAATGAAGATGCCACTAATGAATTTAAACGTTCATTCTCGGGAAAAATCCCGCGCCAGTACGATCCCACCTTTTTTGATTTTAGTGTCACCCAAACCGAAACATAAGCCGATATGGAACTCCCTGAAATTTTAAAAACTCACCTCGAGCGATTGCTTGCGCAAGCACAGCCTAAACAACTCGCTGAAGCTTCGAGTCAGCTATCAGAAGCGTACCGCCAACTGGGAAAACAAGCTGCCATTGCCTTCAAAACTCCTACTCATCGGTTAGCGTATTTAGCCGTTCGTTTGCCTGCGACTTACGCCGCCATTGCGAGGGTTTTACAGGAACTGCTGCGGCAAGCTCCGCATTTGCACCTAACATCCATGCTAGATGTCGGTTCTGGACCGGGGACTGCCCTCTGGGCTGCCCATGAACTCTTCACATCGATTCAATCGTTCATTTCCATCGAACGGGATGGGGAGATGATTGCGCTGGCTAAACGGCTTGCTGCCTTTCAGGTCGATTGGATCCAAGGTGACGTCCTCAAACAGCCCTCGCAGAAACCGGCTGACCTGGTGACGATGGCGTATCTTCTCGGAGAACTCCCCGAGCAAGAGGTCCTGTCGCTGATTGATCACAGTTGGGTTGCTACGCAGCAAGCCCTTGTAGTCATTGAGCCTGGAACTCCACGCGGTTTCGAAACGATCCGCAAGGTGCGTGGGCATCTCATTTCCCAAGGCGCCCATTTAGCCGCACCCTGTCCGCATCATCTGGCGTGCCCCATGGCGGGTAGCGATTGGTGCCATTTTGCGGTGCGTTTGGAACGCTCCGTTTTGCATCGGTATGTAAAGGAGGGAACGTTAGGATACGAAGATGAAAAATTTTCGTATGTGATTGCTCTTAAAAAGCCGGTACCGGTGCCTGAAGCACGGATTGTGCGTCATCCGCAGAAACGGTCTGGACATATCCATTTTCGGCTATGTGTCAATGATGGGGAGTTGCATGACCGGGTCATTTCACGCAAGCAGGGGGAACTCTTTTCCGCCAGCAAAAAACTCAACTGGGGCGACGCCTTTAAATAAAAAAACAGGATAGGCAGGATCATATCAAATAACAATAATGACCCGGATTTCCTGGATAGAAAAGGAATAAGTAAATGAAGACTGTGCCAGTCCTAATCTGATTTCAAAAATCAAATCAATTTTCTCTCCTGTATTTTATCCTGGTCATCATTGTTATTTTTTTCCTGCCTATCCTGTTCTGTGTGCGTTTGGTCGTGTTAGTCCTGGACGTCTTGTTTGTCCTGTTTCGCGTCGACAGATGGGTTATCTTCCCAGACGAAATGGAAAGGAGGATGGCTTAGGACCACATGCACAAAATGGGATAACATCAGTGTTCGTTGGGTGTGAGGAATGCGGTTATCACCGGTGACCGCCGGTCCAAAATAGAGACTTAAAATTTCGGAATAATCGATCTGTCTACCAGCCCGATACTCCATAAACACTTTGACAGCTGCGGTAAAAGAGGCGCCTCGGTCATGGGTGCGTACGCAGGTGAAATTGCATGAGTGCGGCTTCCATCGGTCAATCATGGCGACCGCGAAGATCACTAAGAAAAGCTCCATAAGCACGTTTCGTTGTCCAGCATTCAACGTTTTCATGTTTTTTAGATAATGCTTCATCACTGCATAAAAAAGACGGGTGGCATTATGTTTGAGATTGTTTTTATCCACTTTTCCTGACCACTCAAAGGAGGGAATCAAGTAGTGAGCAAACAATCCTTCTAAAATCACGCCTGGAAACGTTTCAAGGTCGGTCATCCCTTCTATCTCATCCCCATATTCATCTGTCTGATGGTAAAAAATGCCATCTCGAATAAAACGAAAGAGCTTCGTGCTAGGCAATGCCTCTAAACAATCGATCTGCCTTCGGTAAATTGCCTCCTGCTCAGAATCAAAACCGACTAAGCAAAAATAGATGTGGCTTTCAGTCAAACGGGATAAATAGTAGTGCAGTTCTGGGATTATCCCGTGATTGAGATGGGGATCGAGTGTGGCAGCCATTGACGTGCGCATAAATTGCGTCTTTGAGCCATCTGGATGGGTCGTTGTCCATAAGAAGGAAGGGATGTCGCCCTCTATGTAAAAATCGGAGGAAGGGAGGAATTTAGTCGATCCGTTTAATACCGGATTTGCTGCGAGCTGTTTTTCTACTTCCAAAATGATTTTCCACAACGGTTTAGTCATATCTGGAAATGCTGGCAGCTTAGAACAAATAAATGCCCACCACGCATGGCGCAAATTGGATTCAGCAAACATAAACGTAATCACTTCGTCGACGAGTGTCCGGACTTGATCTACAAAGGGAGTTTGCGGATTTTTATCCAGCTGGTTCATTAACGAGCGCAGCAAATCAAAAATGCGTCCATGGGCCTGCAAACGTCCTTCCGACTTTTTACGGTCAGCAGTAAAAATCGCTTTAACAAGCGCGACTCCCTCTTTTTCTATCTGCGGCTGTTCCTCAGTGCATTTTTCAAGGTTGGGAATCTCCCGTTTGATTAAAGCCTGTATGTTAGTTCGCAGATTGAACAAAAACCGTTCATAAAGCGTGCCATGAAAAATATTGTGGAAGCGAGAGACCGATTGAGGTTGCGGAATTAAACTTCCATCGACCTGAAACCTTCGAACGAGCTGCTGAGCCAGTCCCCCGGCAATTTTAATCAGCTCTGCCTGTTCATTCCCTTGCATGACCATATCAGTTGTGCAATCGTGGTCTTTGTGGGTCAGGCTGATCGCTCCGAACGCACGCCTTTCTGAATGATCGATAATGCTGAGCACCCCTTTCGTAAGATCCAGTTCCCGTTTGCAGAGTTTTTTTTCGGGACGGTTGATGATGATGATAAATGTTCGGAGCTTAAAGCGATGCAATAGCTGTTCTACTTGTTGAAACCAAGGCAGCAAACAGAGGCATTGGGTGCGGATTGTTTCGTAGATTTTCCCCTCTTCGATCGGAAGGGGCTGCAAATCGCTATTTAAAAAATCGATGCGATAGCAAGACGTGTCAGAACTACGCTGACTCACTGTTGAACTTTCCATAAGAACTAATCTATTTTTATTTTAAAATTAAATCACTCCAAGTGGCAGCAAACTTCTTGCTCCACTCGGTTGTTTGCGTGTGGTCTTTTACAAGTTCTTGGAGAAGGTCGTCTTTGATCGTGATGGCAGGAATGCCGAGTTCGGCACATTGAATCAAGGGGCTTAACGTCGTCAACGAAGCGGCCATGATTTTGGTAGGTAAGTTGTAGTTGCGATAGATGGTTAACATAGATTGCAGGGTGGCAAACACATCGGCGCCCGAGTTGGCGATATGCGACAAGTAGGGAGCAATGTAGTTTGCGCCGGCTTTAGCGGCCAAAAGAGCTTGCTGGGGCTGGAAGATGGCGGTGGCCAGAGTAGGAATATGGAGGTCGGCCAACATGCGGATGGCGATGTACCCTTCTTGGGTCGCAGGCACTTTAATGATGATGCGGTCTGAATATTCGCGGAACTGCTTGGCTTGGACGACCATTTCGGGTGCGGTGTAGGCAGTAACTTGTAGACAGAGCGGCCCAGGCTGAATGTCGAGGAGAGTATGGACCAATTTCGGCGAAAATGTTCCGGCTTTGGCGAGGATGATAGGATTGGTTGTCACGCCAGTGAAAAATGGAAGACGGGCAAGCGCTTGGATAAGTTCCAAGTTAACCGTATCGATCCAAATTTCCATAACCCTCTCCTAATTAAAATAAAAGGATCATCATACCCAATTTTTATTTAAAAAGAAAGGTTCTAACGACAAAATGACGAGAGTAGTTCACCTTTCCCATCTTGATTAAAAAATAAATTTTAATTTTGGTCCTTTGGGTCGTTTTGTCGTTTGTCCTTTTAGGTAGCTTGGATAAACTGTTCCGCCTTCTCGACGGTTTGCTGCAATTCTTCTTGGGAAGGAGTGTAATTGGCGAATTTGATGAGGTCTGTTTCTTGAAGAACCGAAAGCAGCAATTGCTGGGTTTCGTTGTTCAAACTTGGGTGCTGGATGAGCTCTTGCAAAAACTCTTCGGTCGTCTTTTGGTGCGCTTCTAACTTTAACTTCGTTTCGATGTAGGTGCGTAAAATATCGGTCATTTTGCTGGTATTCGCTTTAACGGACTCTTGATCGCTGAACTCAACCTGCAAGTTTTTGAGCTCATTCAAAGCCACCGTTTTGGGATTGGGTGGAGGAAATGTGCGCGCGTACCAATCTCTTACCGCTTGTTCGACATTTTTTCGGAGGATGAAGAGCAGCACGATAATGGGTGCCAGTACGCTTAAAAAAGCACGCAGCCACTGCTGCTGCCGGTGGATTGACATGACGTACGCCGCGTCGGCTGCATGGATTTTTGTACTATCTAAAAATTCGCGGCGGTTATCATCGCTGACTTGAATCAAAGCTGTTCGATAGGGGGAGAGCAGCGGTGCTTCATATTCTTTAGGATCGGTCTCCTCCTGAGCATAAACACGCGCTGACACAAGCATTAGGGCGATGATCAATCGTCTCATCGGCGGTGCCGTCCCCGTTGTTTGAAATATTGCTTGATCACTTCGGCATACGATTGATCCGTGCTAAGTTCCACAAACCCCGCTCCAACTTGCCCTGACAAAGTTTTTAGCTTTTCCCGCCGTTTCAACGCTTCGTCGGCGAATTGTTTCCGCAGCGTTGCATTGCTGCTATCAATCAGCTGCGTGAGCCCAGTCTCAAGATCTTGCAAGCGGATTAAATTCACATCTGGAAACTGTTTTTCGCGCGGATCATTGATGAAGATGGTCACTAAGTCATGTTTTTGCGAAATGATTTTGAACGGTTTGGCATACTCTTGATCCACCATGAAATCAGATAGGACAAAACAGACGGCGGAGCGGCGGCACACTTTGCCAAAAAATGTTAATACTCCCGCGATATCGGTGCCTTTGCCTTGCGGTTCGAAGGCTAATAGCTCCCGCACGACCCGCAACACATGCCTTAAACCCTTGCGTGGAGGCACAAATTTTTCGATCCGGTCGGTAAACAAAATCAGCCCGACCTTATCCCAGCTTTTAATGGCTGAAAACGCAAGGACAGCGCCGATTTCAGCGATCATATCCCGCTTTTGCTTGGATACAGTCCCAAATAAGGATGAACCGGAGACATCGACCAGCAGCATGACGGTTAGTTCCCGCTCTTCGCGAAACGTTTTCACATATGGCTTATTCATACGCGCAGTGACGTTCCAGTCGATCGTGCGGAAATCGTCTCCTTCCTGGTAGTCGCGCACCTCCTCAAACTCCATCCCCGACCCTTTGAACGCGGAGCGGTAGGCTCCCGTGAAGATGTCTTCCACCAGCCGGTTGGTATAAAATTGAATCGTGCGGATTTTTTTAAAAATTGCAGGAGAAATTTCAGCCATGAGGATCCTTACGGCACTTTAAGAGTGTCCAAAATCCGTTTGATGATGTCATCGGGGGAAATCTCTTCCGCTTCCGCTTCGTAGGTGCGGCGGATGCGGTGGCGCAGCACTTCGTAGGCGACATCTTTCACATCTTGCGGCGTCACAAAGCCGCGCCCAGATAGGAAGGCATACGCTTTAGAAGCCAATTTAAGGGCTAGCGAAGCGCGAACCGATCCGCCGAACTGCAGCAGCCCTTTGATGTCGACATTGTACTGTTCCGGCTCGCGGGTGGCATGGACGATGCGCAAAATGTAATCGATGATATTGTCATCAATGAAGATTTGGTCAACGAGCTTGCGGGCTTCCAGAACATCCTCCTTGGAAATCACCGCTTTCGCTTGCGGGAGGTTTGCCAGCTTCCCCATGCGGCCCAGAATCTCTTTTTCTTCGTTGAAGGAGGGATAGTCAATCCGGATTTTCATCATGAAGCGGTCGGTCTGGGCTTCCGGGAGGGGATAAGTGCCCTCTTGTTCGATAGGGTTCTGGGTGGCCATGACAATAAAGGGATGGCCGGTGGGGTAGGTTTGCCCGGAGATGGTAACCTGCTTTTCCTGCATCACTTCAAGCAGAGCAGACTGGACCTTGGCTGGAGCGCGGTTGATTTCATCCGCAAGAAGGATATTGGTAAACACAGGTCCTTTTTTGACGACGAATTCCCCTTCCTTAGGGTTGTAGATGGAAGTACCGATTAGGTCCGCTGGAAGCAAGTCTGGCGTAAATTGGATCCGCTTGAAATCGCATGAGATGGTTTTAGCAAGCGTGTTAAACGTTAATGTTTTGGCTAGTCCAGGCAACCCTTCGACTAACATATTGCCATCGGCCAGGAGGCAGACCAACATCCGGTCGATGGGGTGTTCTTGTCCGACAATGACTTTGCCGATTTCGGTTTTGACATTTTTGAATTTGGCAGCCATCTCTTTGGCGGCAGGGGTCAGGTCTCCAATGGTCGATTGCACGCTCATAAACGTCCTTATCTAAAATAATTTTTTTACTTATACCGCAATTCCTGAAGGTTAAATATCATTTTTTACTACGAAGAACACAGAGCT
>JAGVLX010000126.1 GCA_020054065.1 Parachlamydiales bacterium
AATAAACTCTTAGCCCAAGAGGGTTACGATACAGTTGTCTTTGACAGCCTCAGCCGCGGCTCCCCCTCCACCGTGGTTAAAGGACTCTTTGTCAAAGGGGACCTTTCCAATCCTAATGACTTGCATGCGCTCTTTAACCAGCACACCTTCGATGCTGTGATGCACTTCGCTGCCTATATTGATGTCGGTGAGTCTGTATCTCATCCGGAACTTTATTATCAAAACAATGTCTCTAACACCCTGAATCTGTTGCATATCATGGTTAAAAAAGGGGTTAGCAACTTGATTTTCTCCTCATCAGCAGCAGTATATGGTATCCCCAACACGATTCCCATTCAGGAAGATCATCCTTTTCATCCCATTAATCCTTATGGACGTACGAAACTCATAGTCGAGCAAATCCTGGGCGATTATGAAAAAGCGTATGGATTGCACTCCTGTTCGCTGCGCTATTTTAATGCCGCGGGGGGCGATCCTGAGGGGTTAATAAAAAATTATAACCTCAAAGAAAACAATCTTATTCCCATCATTCTTAAGAACATCAAATCCTCAAAGCCGGTGACCATTTTTGGCACGGATTATCCGACACCCGATGGCACCTGCGTCCGGGATTACATTCACGTGCAAGATTTGGCGGAAGCTCACATTTTAGCGATGAAACATTTAATGAAAAACGGAGGAGTCAAGGCTTATAACCTTGGCAATGGAAAGGGATTTAGTGTCCGGGAAGTGTTGAAATCGGCCGAGAAAGTTACCGGGCTAACGGTGCAGATTCAAGAGGGGCAGCGGCGTCCAGGCGATCCGGCGATCCTTCTTGCAGATGCTTCCAAGGCGGCTGCGGAACTGGGTTGGAAGCCGCAATACCCGCAGCTGGACCGCATGATTGCGGACGCCTGGCGGGCGATTGATCATCTTTAACTTTATTTGGGCTCTTGGTAAGCTTGTAACCATATGACTGAATATCAAGTTTTAGCACGTAAATACCGTCCGCAAACATTTAAAGATGTCTTGGGTCAAGACGCCATCGTCGCGACGCTAAAAAATGCGATCAAATCGAACCGGCTGCATCATGCTTACCTCTTTTCCGGCTCACGCGGCACCGGCAAGACAACTTTAGCCCGTATTTTTGCGAAAGCCTTGAATTGCCAAAACCCCACCGCCGACCTCGAACCCTGCAACCAATGCGCTTCGTGCCGTGAAATCACTTTAGGCAATTCGTTGGACGTGATCGAGATTGACGGCGCCTCAAACCGCGGGATTGAAGATATCCGTCAAATCAATGAGACAGTCGGATACGCCACCTCTTCAGGGAAATACAAGATCTATATCATCGACGAAGTGCACATGCTCACCAAAGAAGCATTTAATGCACTCTTAAAAACCTTGGAAGAGCCGCCCGAAAAAGTGAAGTTCTTTTTTGCCACGACGGAAGTGCACAAAGTACTGCCAACCATTTTAAGCCGCTGCCAACGTTTCAATTTAAACCGCATCTCATCCGAATTGATTGTTCAAAAACTAAAAATGATTGCCGAGCAAGCCGGCGTCGAAGCAGATGAAGAAGCGTTACGCCTGGTCGCCAATATGGCTGACGGTGGATTGCGGGATGCTGAGTCGCTCTTTGACCAAGTGCTGGCGTTTACCAATCAGAAAATCGATGCAGAAACAATTGCATCGATTTTGGGTGTCATGACCAAAGATATTTTCTTCAGTCTTGACGCGTCCGCAAAAGCAGGCGATATCGCCCAAGGCTTTGTAATTGCCGATCGCGTCTTTTCGAATGGAAAAGATATTGTTCACTTTGTTCAAGATCTAACTGAACATTACCGTACTCTGCTCCTGATCCGCTTATCTGGTAAAGATGCGCCTTTCCTTGCACTCTCGGTCGCCGACCGGACAGCCTACGAAGCATCGGCGAAACTGTATACGCCTGAACAATTGCTGACCATTCTGGATTTCTTGATCGAAGCCGAGCAGCAAATCCGTTTCAGCCCGTCTCAACGCATTGCGTTGGAAGCGCTATTGATGCGGATTTTACGGATCCATCAACGAATACCGGTTGATGTTCTCGTCAAACGCTTAGCAGAATTGGAACAACAGGTCGGAGGTGGTTATCCCTCCGATGCTGCCCCTCAGCTGGAAAAAAAAAATTTAACGCCTCCGCCTAACAGTTCTCAAGTCACTGTAAAAGAAACACCTCCCCCGCAACCGCTTAAAAAAACTTCCCTCACCGAGGATCCGACGCCCACCGCGGCAGACTTGCAAGTTTCCTTAAAAAAGGCCGTTCCCCAACCTCCGCCAACACCAAAGCCAACAGCTTCAGCTGCACCGGCCGTTCCGCTGACTCCCATCGATCCGGCCAAACAAAGTAAATACGACACGCTGCTGCACTTTGCAGCCGTTGAATTAGAAGGAAAAATTCAAAGAAAATCATCCATTAATCAATAGGAAATCACATGGGCACAGGATTCGCTAAAAAGAAAAAACAAGCCAAATTAATCCAGGATCAAATCGCCAGAATGCAGTCCGCGATGCAAAATACGGAAGTCACCGGAACAGCTGGTAGTGGACTTGTCACGATTGTGCTAGACGGACAGCATCAGATCAAATCGCTAAAGATCAAACCGGAGTGTGTGGATAAAGATGATGTAGAAGGATTGGAAGTGCTGATCAAAGCTGCTTTTAGCGATGCAGAAAAAAAACTAGCGGAAAGTCAATCCAAGAACATGCCTAATCTTAATCAAAACTTATTCGGCTAATCCATGCAACCGTTGGAGATTCGAACAGCCACAGGGATCAGAAAGGTGGGACCGGGTTATCCCACTTTTATCGTCGCTGAGCTGTCCGCCAATCATGCCCAAGATTTCCAACGGGCCTTAAAAATCATTGACGGAGCAGCAGCTGCAGGCGTCGACGCACTCAAATTGCAAACTTATACAGCCGATACATTGACGATCGATTGCGACAACGAGTATTTTCAGATTAAGGCTGATCAACAATGGGTCGGCAAGACGCTCTATCAACTCTATCAAGAAGCGTATACCCCTTGGGAATGGCATCCCAAACTCAAACAGTATGCCGAATCAAAAGGGCTGATTGTGTTCTCGACCCCCTTCGATGAAACAGCGGTCGATTTTTTAGAGTCGCTGGATGTGCCGTTGTATAAGGTCGCGTCGTTTATGACTGCGAATCTGGAGTTGTTGGCCAAAATCGGCAAAACCAAAAAACCAGTGATCATTGCCCGCGGTTTGACTCCGCTCGATGGACTGGAGCAGGCGATCGCCACCCTCAAACAAGCCGGCACTTCCCAAATAGCGGTGCTGCACTGCATCAGCTCCTATCCAGCCAAACCGGAACAAATGAACCTGAAAACGATCCCCGACATCATGCAACGGTTTAATGTAGTGGCCGGACTTTCCGACCACTCGCTGGAGATTCCGGTCAGCATCGCTGCAGTGGCTTTAGGCGGATCGATCATTGAGAAGCATTTAACCAACTCACGGCAAGAATTTAGCCACGACTCCCTATTCTCCCACGAACCCCACGAAATGCAACAGCTCGTCCATGAAATCCGCATTGTCGAAGCGGCCTTAGGCAAAGCAACCTATGATGCAGTGCCAGGGGAAAATACAAGCATCATGTATAAACAATCCCTCTTTGTTGTCGCCGACATCCAACCAGGCGAACCTTTCACCCGTCAAAATATTCGGGTGATCCGTCCCGGTTTCGGCTTAGCGCCAAAGCACTTGAATGACGTGTTAGGTAAAAAAGCCAACAAAGCGCTCAAGCGGGGTACGCCCCTTTTCCAAGAAGATATTAGTTAATCATCCCAAACATCAGGAACAGACCATGCAAGTAGATGCAGCCGAAATTTGTTTTATTGCCACTCATCCAGCTGCCGGAGAACATTTTGGCGATTTTGCCCTCAGAATGAAAGGTGATGGGCTTCCCTATCAATTTCTGGCAACCGAAATGGGATATACGAATGCCACAAAAAACCCCATTACCGTCACCAATCTCAATTCACTGTTTAATGGCCGTAAACTTATCGATTTGACAGACTCTGAATTAGCTGAACTTGCCAGTGCCGTTGTGAAATCATGCCGCCATGCCAAGCGGATTTTGGTAGATGGATGTAGTCCGTTTTCGGTTAAAGTGCTAGAAACAATGCATGAGATGGCCCCTGAAGTGAAGCGGATCATGGCGTATTACGATAATCCCGAGACCGCTTATATCCCGGGATATTCAGAAAATTTTGCCAAGATCGCCAAATTAGCGAATGTTTTAGTGTTTAGTTTAA
The DNA here is from genome assembly GCA_020054065.1 of Parachlamydiales bacterium. Classification (GTDB taxonomy): domain Bacteria; phylum Chlamydiota; class Chlamydiia; order Chlamydiales; family JAEYWL01; genus JAGVLX01. The sequence continues at coordinate 4,298 of JAGVLX010000126.1, forward strand.
GCACCCAGCCCCAGCAACGCGTGATGAGCACAGCGACAGCGCCCTTAGAGATGGAAGGAAAGGAGTTGATCGGGCTTGGCTACTATCGCAAACAGGCAGTTGAGAATTTTATACGGTTGCGTACCCATCCTGAAGTGGTGAAAGAAAAAAGATATACCCTTTTTAGGGCATTACATCGCGAAGACCGCGGCGAAAAACTGGTCGTCTTTTTTGGGGGTGCCAATGAGACTTATATTTTCAAAGCGTTTCCGGCCTTTTTAGATCGCACGCTTGGCCCGATGGCTGGTAAGGCAGATTGGTCCAATACGATCTTTATTTTGCAGCAACATGGCCGGGCCAAAACAGAATATAAAAATGGCGATCATCTTAAGTTGGAAGAGTGGTGCAAAAGACATCCGCAAATTACGTTTGTGACATCGATGCTGCCTTATGATGATGCCGTGGTGATCGCGGATGTGGCGTTGTATCATCAAACGGGTGCGTCATTGCAATTTTTGTTAGCGGGCATGAATGGAATGCAGGTGGGTGACCGATTTGAAGATACACCGGTTAGATTGGGATATTTTCCATCGATCGGGCCAGATGAATCGGAATTGTTTGTGAAGCGACTGAGCGATCCAAAGCGGGAAGCCGCTGCATTAGGACCTATCGAACAATCAATCGGCATCCGCGCTGATTGGTACAACCGGTTCCGTGACATGGTTTTAAAATAAAATCGGACAGGACAAACAGGACCTACACGACACGCAGGACATTCACGACAATAAATGGTCCTGTATGTCCTGATTGTCGTGGATGTCCTGTTCGTCATGCGATGTTATGGAAGAAATCTTCGGGGACGGTACGCTTGTACTCAGTGTTGAGCATCTCTTGAATCTCGTTCGCATTCGAGGCTTCCATCACCTTCTCAGCTAACTGAATCGCCGAAATGATGCTCGTATTACGAATCGCATGCTTCACAAACGGCAAATGGCGGGACGCCACCGACAGCTCATGCACTCCCAGTCCCATCAACAATGGAGTAAACCGCGGATCCGCCGCAATCTCTCCACACACCGTCACCGGCTTGCCATATCGGTTCGCCATCGCCACGACATGCTTGATTAACCGGATCACCCCGGGATGCATCGGCGTAAACGTCGAACTTGCCGCCTGATGGCTGCGGTCTACCGCTAACGTATACTGCACCAAATCATTCGTTCCAATCGAAAGAAAATCACTCTCACGCGCCAAAATATCCGCAATGATCGCCGCAGCCGGCACCTCAATCATACAGCCGACGGGCACTTGCTTTTTCAACTCTATTCCAGATGCTTTTAATTCGTTTTCAATCTCACGTACCAAATGCTTTGCCTCTTGCAGCTCACCAAGGCCTGAAATCATTGGGAACATGATCCGGACTTCTCCATACACACTCGCGCGCAAGATCGCCCTTAACTGCGTCCTAAAGATATTTTGCTCCTGCAATAAAAACCGGATGGCGCGCATTCCCAAATAGGGATTCACATCAGGAGAATAATCTTGGCTTAGAGCTAACTTATCTCCCCCCACATCAAAGGTGCGGATCACAATAGGCAATCCTTCCATCCGCTGCACAACGCGCTTATAAATTTCAAACTGCTCATCTTCGGAAGGAAAATTCTGCTTTGACAGAAAGATATATTCGGAACGAAATAACCCGACCCCATTCGCCCGGTATTGATGCAACAAATCGAGTTCCGTCACGGTTTCGATATTCGCAGAAAGACGCATCTTATAGCCGTCAAACGTTTCCGCTTCCAACGTACTCGTTTTTTCCAACGTTTGAAAATGGGACTTCAGCTGCTTTTGCAAGTTTTGAAAATTTGCCACCAACTTCGGCGAAGGATTCAAATGGATCTCTCCCGTACGCGCATCCACGATGACTGTCGAATCGGCGAGGTGTTCAACCTGATCCAGCTTCGCCTTAGCAATATAGGGAATTCCTTTGGCACGCGCAACGATTGCCGCATGGGAATTCACACCACCGGATTCCGTGACAAACGCAATAACCGTTCCCGGTTTGGCCGCAGCGGCATCCGAAGCCGACAGTTCACGCGCAAAAACGATTGAATTTTTGGGAATGTCCGCTAAGGAGATCCGTGTGGATTCTCGCAAATGTCCCATGATGCGCCGAGAAATATCTTCTAGGTCCTTATCCCGTTCACGGAAGAACGGATCGCGGATCGCATGAAATTTTTTCTGATACTTAAGGTGGCACGTATGAAATACCGATTCCGCATTTTTACAGGTCTTCCGGATCTCGCTTTCAATCATGGTCGTCAGGAGCGGATCTTGCATAATTTGAAGATGCGTCTCTAAGATTGCCGCGGCTTCCAGTGCGTTTTCCTCTTTCAACTGCAGCTGGAGCCTTTTAACATCTCGCTGGCTTTGGCTTAGGGCTTTGCGGTAGCGCTCGATTTCTAATTCAATTTGATCTTTGGCGATCGGCTGTTCTGGAACGGCATCTTCGCTGCAGATAAAAAAAAAGGGCTTGCCTATCGCAATGCCCCGGCTCATCGGAACGCCCCTAAGAACTTTTCCGGCAGCTTTTGTTTTCATAAAGTCCCTTCTCCGAACTTGTTCGCAAACGCCTCTTCCAACTTCTTCATCATCTCTTCAGCGTCCTCACCTTCCATCGTAATCAAAATGGTCGAGTTTTTCTTGGCCGCCAACATCAAGATACTTAAGATACTTTTTGCATTAATGGTTTCTTTCTTATGGGTAAAGGCGACATCGCTTTTACAATTCTGCAAGAGCTTGACAATCGCTGTTGCGGGTCTGGTGTGCAATCCCAGCGCATTCTGCACACGCACCTTCTTGATCACCTTCACTTATGACTCCCCAGCGGCTCCTTTTTCAATAAATCGTGCTTGCGCTTGCGTCCTGAAGTCAGCTCCAGTAGCTTGGTCTTAAATTCTTTGGCAGAGTTGTATCCCATTCCTTTCAAGCGATGATTCAACGCGATCGTTTCCAACAACAGAACCACATCGCGTCCCGGCTTCACCGGTAAGACGTGATAGGGAATTTTAACATTTAAAATATCACAAAATTTGTCTTCAGCGCCAATTCGGTCGTAAAAATTCTGGTCGTCCCAAGCTTCTAGCTTCACCACGATATCGATGCTTTTATTGTCCCTGACGCAGACAGCTCCATATAGATGCGCGACGTTGATGATCCCGATCCCGCGAATCTCCATATGGTGGCGGGTCACTTCTGCACCAAACCCTTCAATGTAGCTGCCTTCCCGTTTGCGCACTTTAACAATATCATCCGAAATCAACCGGTGCCCTCTCTCAATCAAGCCAAGCGCCGCTTCGCTCTTTCCCACCGAAGAATCTCCTTGGATTAAAACCCCGACCCCAAACACCTCTACAAATGTCCCGTGATAGTTGATGCTGGGAGAAAATTCTGCGGTCAGCAGCATGATCAACTTACTGATGAGGTTCATCGTCGTCATATTCGAACGAAACAACGGAATATTGTACGTTCCGCACAGCGAAAACAGTTCTTTCGAAGGACGGTAGCGGCGGGCAACAATCACCGCAGGCGTTTGCTGATTTTTCAGGATTTTATCGAGCCGTTCAATCCGGGTCTCTGAGTCTAAATCGCGCAAATATTCGATTTCGACTTTGCCGAAGATGAGCAGCCGTTTGCCGGCGTGGCTTTTGAGGAATCCAGTCAAACTAAGCCCTGGGCGATGCGCCTCAGGCACTTTGATTTTACGGTTCATCCCTTTTTCGCCAGCGACGAGTTCAAGCCCTAACGATTCACTATGTTTTTCGTAAAACTCTTGAACAGAATACATAAATGTTTGCCGGAAATAGTAATCGCATCTTTGATACCCGATCGCCACCTTTTTTGAAAGGGAAAATAGAGAGTTCACAGAGAGAAATGCAATAACGGCAAATTCATTTCCTTGCCCGTGCCCTTGCCTTTGCCCGTGCCCGAAATCCAAAATCAATTCATAATGCATTTCGGATACGAATCCGCATCTGGCACGGGCAAGGAAACGAATGAGGCAGGATTTTTCTAAGCGACACGCTCAAGATAGAAATAAAGCCAATCCAGAAACGTCGGAAACGCAAGGGTTTCAGCACTCAGAGAATCATAATCGATCTCTGAAATCGTATTTGTAATCCCTGAATAATAGACATTACCCATTTCCTGATCAGGGTACCAATCCGTATAAAAACATTGAAACACCGGCATCCCAAACGATTCATAAAAAGGGATCAACGAGGTCGGATTAAAAATTTCACCCCGTTCATTGATGACCGGCTTTGCGTTCAGCATTTGACGAAAGCGAGTGGTACTTTCTTTTAAGCTTCGGGTCGGAAGAATGCCCGTGTCAGTCGCTTTGCAAAAACCATTATGGATCTGCAGAAATGAAAGGTAATCTTGCGGGAAGATGATACCCGGAAAATCTTTTTGCAAGCGCGCAATATCCTCTTCTGACGCGCCATGGTTGCCGTGAAAGAACCCTTGATCATTTTTTAAACAATAAACCAAATGCGCTTCATAGGGATCGTCATAGCTCTTTTGTACGATGAAAACGTGCAAATTATCCAAAGAATCAAAGAATTGGGCGATATTTTCGACAATCTTTTGATGATAGGGCAGCTTCGACAGCCAAAAATCGCGGGTGAATTCAATCCGGTCGCGGGCAGGCAATTTAGAAAGCTCGTACCACCCCTTGCAAATCGAGGGGACCATTTTATGTACTTCTTCCCACGTTAATCCCGCATTTTCGGATAACGCGATAGCCTTGAAGAAGTTACCTCTTTGACCGCCATCCGACGCTTGGCAATAAAACTCCTTAACATGGTTATCCATAAGAAAACCCTGCATTTTCTATAATTTTATTTATAACACAAAGGCAATTAAACCGTAAGTAGATACGCTTTAATTCCCTTTTTGCCTGGGGAACAATCCCTCTGGATAGGGGTTGAAATTATAATTTTTCTTGTGATATAATAATACTCTATATTATAAGAACTTATAACTTAAAAAATAGGGGTTAAATGGACCTTAAAAGCCTAGTCATGGGCGTAGGTCTCAGAGATAGAATTCTGGGGTCTTCCCCAGAACATTTGCATGCCGAAGTGTTGTTCTTGGATCAAACCAATGGACCCATCTATCCCCTGCTTTTTCAATTGCGTAAGGAAGTGCTCGAAAACAACCAAGATCTAGACAGCGAGTACGTCTCTTTGCTCCCTCTGCCCCAAGGGGCGATCATGATGCTAGGAGAGGTACGCTCGATCGATAAAAAATGGAAAAAAGTGTTTCTTTCCGATAACAGCACGGTCACCTATAACCACCTCGTCATCACAACGGGGGTTAAAGAACGGGATCAAGCTTTCTCAAACGCATTACAAGCGTTGATAGAAGCGTTGCGGGTTAAAAAGAAAATTCCTACCGCGTTTGTTTCCCCTTATAGTTACTTTAAAGCCAAAGGGGGCATGATCTACCAACCGACGATTGAAGCTGTCCACGCCTCCCCTCTGCGGAATCTAGAGAAAATCATCAACGAATATCTCCCTAAAGAAACCGAACGAGGCCAGGCCTCGCTGTCCGAAACTGAAAAGCGTCTCTTTTATTTAAGTTCATAACTCCCCTCCATGCAGTTTTTTGATCGATTTTGGAGCGCCCATCCCGCTCTGCTCTATGGGTTAGCTTTGCTAATCGGAATCGCCTTCGCAATAGCAGGAACATGGGGATTGCTGATCCCTCTCCTGGTGATTTGTCTTCCGCTTGCCTTACCCAGTTGCCCCACCCGTTTGCGCCTTCGCATCCTAGCAGCCGTCGCCATTGCAGGCTGCGGCGTGATCGGAATCACCCTTTATACGCAAATTCCGGATCAACTTCCTATTCACGGACGCGCGCGCTTTAGCGTGACGGCCGTGCAAAAAACACATAACCATTTTGCGCGTTCGTGGGTATATTATGGAACGGTTGTGTCGTTTGTCGATGATCAAGAGCAGCTCATCGCACGGCATATTCCTGGATCGATCATGCTTCCGGAAGGCTCTAACCGTCCACTAGCCAATCAGGAGTATGCCATTCAAGGCACGCTTCTTTTAAGCCGGCGTGGAAACTTTATTTTAAAGGGAGATAAGGGAGTGCCATGGATTCCGATCGGCGGAACATGGAGCCTTGCCGAATGGCGTTTTCAAGCCAAAGAATGGGTAAGCGGCTATATACGAAGCCATATGGACAACCGTAAAACAGCGACGTTTTTATCCGGCATCGCCACCGGAGATTTCGATGACCGTTTAATGAAAGCCGCCTTTAGCCGGTTTGGATTGCAGCATATCATGGCTATCTCTGGATTTCACTTTGCAATCATTGCCGCCATCATCGGCTTTTTTCTGCGATGCATCGCTCCGTTACGGTTGACAGCCATCCTGCTCCTCACAGCTGTCACTGGCTACTTTCTCTTTTTAGGCTTTAGTGCATCGATCATTCGTGCGTTTATCATGCTCCAGCTTTTCCTAATCGCCTTTTTATGGGAGAAGCAGGCGAACCCACTGAATTCATTAGGAGTTGCCTTAATCATTTGTTTGCTGGTCGATCCGTTTAACTGTATGAATTTAGGCTTTCAATTAAGCTTTTTAACGACTGCTGCGATCTTAATTTTTTATTCTGCGGCCAATCGTCTGTTAGAGCCTGTATTTAGTCAAAGAAGACTAGGTGTCGCAATTGAGATGAACCACCGTAACCAGTGGGGCTACTTATTAATGAATTTTTTTAAGCAGGGGTTGGCGTTGACGATCGCCGTCAATCTCTCTTCCCTGCCCGTGTGCCTCTACTATTTTCATCAGTACCCTGTGATGAGTTTGCCCTATAACCTGTTTTTTCCTCTGCTTGTCAGCTTGTCGATGCTGCTTCTCATGATCGGGGGAGTGTTGGATTTAGGGCTTTCCTTTGCAGTGAAGCCGGTCCATGCGTTAAATAATTTATTTACTGAATGGGTATTGGGGTTAACCTTTAACATACCCCGAAGTGTCGATATTTACCTGCAGGCCGATTGGATCACGCCGTTCATGCTTCTGAGTTATTTGACTCTTTTATTCGGAGCAGGCGTGTGGGTTTTTGGCCGCATGAAAGAACAAGAATCCGCAAAATTATTGTAACATAAAGGAAAAACTAAAGGCGCACAGACGTCTTGATAAATAGCTGCCTCTATAGCCCATATCGTCCATTGACGGAAAAGACCCTTTTAGGTAAAACTATTGTGTTTTCGATGGCGATCGTAGCTCAGTTGGTTAGAGCGCCAGATTGTGGATCTGGATGTCGCGGGTTCGAGTCCCGTCGTTCGCCCTTCTTTACCAAGGCGGGTCCTAATGTCAACGCTAGAAGCGCTCATTCTTGGGATCGTTCAGGGACTCACCGAATTTCTACCTGTCAGCTCTTCAGGACATCTCGTCCTAGGGCGCATCTTGCTTGGTTTTCAAGAACTTAAGAGTTATGTTGTCTTTGACCTCGTGCTTCATTTGGGTACCCTCTTGGCCATCTTCGTCTTTTTTTTCAAACAGATCGTTCTCGTGATCCGCTATGACCACCGAAGGATCATCCAACTTATCATGGGTACACTCCCCCTTTTTCCTTTGGTTTACTTCGTCAAATTCTTTGAAGAGATGTTCAACCGCCCAAAACTGCTCGGATTTTTTTTCTTATTGACCGCTCTCTTGCTCTATTTAGGAGAACGGTTCAGCCGTTCCGGCTTAGAGGCACGGGATTCCCATAAAAGTTTGATCCGTGACCCCTTAACGATCGGGCTCTTCCAAGCATTGGCGATTTTACCCGGCGTATCACGCAGCGGATCAACGATTTCCGGAGCACGCATCATCGGCTGGAGCATCAACGACGCGATCTTCTTTTCGTTCCTCCTTGCGATTCCGGCGATATTCGGTTCAGTCGTCTTAGAGGGATACCGCTTACTAAGCGGCCATATCACAGAACCCGCCGATGGGTTGACCTGGATTCAATATGGAGTCGGGTTCACCGCCTCATTTCTCTTCGGATGCTTTGCGTTGTGGCTGATCATGATGCTGGCGTCTAAAAATCGGTTTATGTATTTTGTTTGGTATTGCCTTGGGATCGGAATATTCACGATCTTCTATACCAACTGGATACAATGAAAAAGCCTGCTCCGTCAAAAACTGTAGAAGGTTTTACCAAACATTTATGGGAGATTCGCGGCCTGCTTGTCTTGGCGGGTGTCGCCATGCTCTTCTTAAGTTTGCTCAGCTTTGCGTATGGGCATCAAACCCACAATTGGCTAGGGTTGGTCGGCTTTAGCATCGGTTGGAGCATGCACGCCACGTTTGGGATCGGCAGTTACGTCATTGCTTTATATTTGGCGTGGATCGGCATCTGCTATATTTTTCATCGTCCCGAGTGGGTCACGAAACTCAACCATTTGTATTTTGGCATTTTTGTCATCTCATTGTGCATCTTACTGAGTTTGCTGGAAGACCAATATCCTGCCGCCGGCAAATGGCTCAGTTCGATCTTTTATTCTAGGCTGGCGAAGCAAAAGATGTATTACCATTTGGGCGGCGCACCGATGTATTATGTGTATCACGATTTACCTGCATTTAATTTGCAGCGGATTTTTAATACGGCAGGAGTCGCCATCATCTTCGCCAGCACCCTGCTGGCAAGCGTCATCTTTTTATTCCGGATCAGCTTAGCCAATCTGTTTAATTATCTATGGCAAAAGTTGACGGCTCTAAAAATGCCCTCAAAACCGATTTTGAAGCCTGTCAGCGAACCTGTGATTGTGGATAATCCCCAGCCGGAAGAAGATTTCATGCGCTATGTCAAACTACGCATTCCCGATCTGCAGCCCTCGTGGCAAGACGCCTCAGTCTCTTCCGACATGCTCGCCATCAAACCCGAAAAGCAATTGACAGCGCGCCCGTCGATCTCCTCCAAAGAAGAGAAACCGACCAAAGAAATTGTCGTGAAGCCAGCCGCCAAAGAGATGGAAAAGCCCGCGCCAGAACCGGAAAAACCCAAACCAAAACCAAAGGCCGAGATCCCACCGATTGTGCCAGCGACCCCACCGTCCGCGGCCATTTCTTCGCCGCCCGCGGCTGAAGCTCCCAATAAGAAACGGGAACATGCTTTGAAAGCGCAACGAGTCTATAACGGCGACTACACCGATTACAAGGTGCCTCCATTAACCTTATTGAGCAATCCAAAGAAAGTGGACCAATCTGCCCTGAAGAAAGATTTGCGCAAACAAGCGGAAGTCCTGGAAGAAACGTTGATGAGCTTTGGCATTGAAGCCAAAGTGGGTCAAATCAATTGCGGACCCACCATCACCTCGTTCGAAGTGCATCCATCGATTGGGGTTAAAGTGCAAAAAATCCGGACGCTGGAAAACGATATTGCTTTGAATATGGAAGCAAAATCGATCCGAATCATCGCCCCGATACCCGGCAAAGCAGCAGTCGGGATTGAAGTTCCGAATGCGTCGCCGCAAGAAGTCAGTTTTAAAGAGATGCTGATCGCCTATCAGCAATCGCCTCAGAAGTTTAAGATTCCCGTGCTGCTCGGCAAAACCGTTGCTGGCGAATATGTAATGAGCGATCTGACTAAAATGCCGCATTGCATCATTGCCGGGGCCACCGGATCCGGTAAATCGGTTTGTATCAACACCATCGTGATGTCTATTTTGTATAGTGCACGGCCGGATGAGATTCAGCTAGTGATGATCGATCCGAAAAAAGTAGAGTTGACGCCTTATTCTCAATTGCCTCATATGATCGCTCCCGTGATCACAGAGCCGCAAGGCGCCTATACAGCCCTGAAGTGGCTGGTAGGCGAAATGGAGTTCCGTTACGAGTTGCTGAAGCAGATCGGGGTGCGCAATATCGAAGCGTTCAACAACCGCACCCGCAATGTGGAGCATGAAAAAGCATTAGAGATCGAAGTGCCGGAAAAACTCCCCTATATTGTTGGGATTGTGGACGAGCTGGCCGATTTAATGATGGTCGCCAACAACGATATCGAAACGCCGATCGCACGGATTGCACAGATGGCGCGCGCGGTCGGGATCCATTTGATCTTAGCGACACAGCGTCCTTCACGTGAAGTGATTACTGGGTTGATTAAAGCGAACTTCCCCACTCGAATCTCCTTTAAAGTGGCCAGCCGGGTCAACAGCCAAATCGTCCTCGATGAGGTGGGCGCAGAGGCGTTGCTTGGGAATGGCGATATGTTGTTCCAGCCGCCAGGAACATCGTATCAGATGCGGGCGCAAGGTGCGTTTATCCGCGATGATGATATCCATGCCGTCATCAAATTCATCAGCGATCAAGCTCCCGCCAACTATCGCATCCCATCCTTTGATACTTATACAGCGATTGATGACAACTCGACCGCTGAAAAATTAGGCGGGTCGGGCGATACCTTGTACGAACAAGCGCTGGATATCGTGACATCGACGGGCAATGCTTCCACGACATTTTTGCAACGCAAGCTTAAGATCGGCTACGCCCGTGCCGCAGGATTGATGGATGAGCTGGAAAGCAAAGGAGTCGTCACTCCGCCCGACGGCAGCAAAGCGCGGCGGGTGATTCATGGCCGCGGCGGCAATAACGTCAACGCAGAAGATGATGAGGAATGATCCGTCAAGAGACGCATGACCGCTTGAAGCGGCTAGGATGGTGTTTGGTTGCCCTTGCAGCAGTCAGCAGCGGGTTTGCTACTTTTATGCCCACAGGGGACCCAGTGGGCCTCTATATGCTGTCGGCTATGTTCTTGCTGATGGCGTTGTTTGCCTTAAGTGCTTCCTGGTACGCAAAAACTTTCCCTAAAAAATAAAGAGCAGGACAAACAGGACGTACAGGACACACACGAC
>JAGVLX010000113.1 GCA_020054065.1 Parachlamydiales bacterium
AATTTTTCCATGTACTCGGACATGTCGACTTGGATCAGCGCGTCTTCTCCGCCAAATAGATTGATCGCCAATTGCTTTGCCAAAAGCGTCTTACCGACCCCTGTCGGCCCGAGGAACAAGAAGGCACCAATCGGCCGGTTCGGATCTTTAATCCCGGCACGGCTGCGGCGAATGGCCCTGCAGACCGATTTAAGGGCTTCGTCTTGGCCGATGATTTCTCCTTTAAGGGTCTCTTCCATTTTAAGGATTTTTTGGGTTTCCCCTTCGGTCAGACGGCTGATCGGAATTCCGGTCTGTTTCGCAATGATTGCAGCAATGTCTTCATCTTCCACGATCACTTGATGCTCATCTTTATTGGATTCCCACTGTGTACGCATTTGCTGCAGCTGCTCGCGCAATGTTTTCTCTTTGTCGCGCAACTTGGCAGCTTTTTCATACTCCTGTTTACTGATCGCTTCTTCTTTGGCAATGCGGGTTTCTTCGATCTCCTGCTCGTATTTGCTGATATCGGGCGGCTGGTTCATCATCAAGATACGCATTTGCGCGCCCGCTTCGTCGATCACGTCGATCGCTTTATCGGGCAGGAAACGGGCGGGTATATAGCGATCGGAGAGCACAGCCGCAGCCTGCAGCGCTTGCGCGGTATAGATGCAGTGGTGATGCTCTTCATATTTAGCTTTAAGACCGCCTAAAATTTCGACTGTTTCGTCGACGCTGTTAGGCGAAACCACAATCTTTTGGAAACGACGTTCAAGAGCGGCATCTTTTTCAATATGTTTGCGATATTCATCCAGCGTTGTTGCGCCGATACACTGGATCTCGCCACGCGACAATGCTGGCTTTAAGATGTTGGAGGCATCGATCGCACCTTCGGCCGCGCCTGCGCCCACAATGGTGTGGAGCTCATCGATAAACAGGAGCACGTTGCCGTTTTTCTTGATTTCATCCATCACTGCTTTAATGCGCTCTTCAAACTGTCCGCGGTATTTTGTACCGGCAATCATCAAGGCCAAGTCAAGGGTGATCAGTTTTTTCTTACGTAAGTTTTCAGGCACTTCCCCTTTCACAATCGCTTGAGCCAGCCCTTCGACAATGGCTGTCTTACCTACACCCGCTTCACCCACTAATACCGGGTTGTTCTTACGGCGACGGCAGAGGATCAAAATCAACCGTTCCACTTCCTTCTTCCGCCCAATGACCGGATCCATTTTGTTTTCACGGCACATTTCCGTGAGATCATGGCCATACGCTTTCAAGGCAGGCATTTTATCTGTGCCCGAGTTGGTCTTATCAAAGGTACTTTTACCAGTAGGGCCGGCTCCAGCTCCCGCTTGCTGCGGAGGAGCCCCCGGAGCGGTTCCGCCCAGCGGCGGCAGCTGCAGGTTGAAGCTTTCTAATTCCTTGAGAACCTCTTTACGCACTTCTTTGAGGTTGACGTTGAGATTTTCAAGCACCTGTGCAGCGACCCCATCGGTCTGGCGGAGCAATCCCAATAGAAGATGCTCAGTTCCCACATAATTATGATTGAGGTTAGCGGCTTCTTCATTGGCATACTCGAATACCTTTTTTACTTTCCCAGTGAGTGCCGGATCGCCATAGACTTGAATTTCAGGACCATAGCCCACCAATTTCTCGACCTCAGTACGGACTGTCTCGAAGTCGATATTCAGATTCCTTAGGACATTAACAGCCACTCCCTGTCCGAGCTTCAGGAGTCCTAATAGCACGTGTTCGGTCCCTAAGTAGTTGTGATTCAAACGCTGCGCCTCTTTCTTGGCGAGTTTGATCACTTGCTTGGCGCGGTTGGTAAATTTGTCAAACATGTCGGAGTCTCTGGTTAAAGATGATATACGTCTAAAAACTCATTGTAAGAGGCATCTGTTTTTTTTTGCAATGCAGGAGATATCAGAAATTGAAACTAGATAGTTTTTAGATCTAAAAACTTAAAATTATATTAAAAAATGAGTGTCAATCTTCATTATATAAATATAACTATTTTTAATAAATAGTTTAATTAACATCAATCCAAGTCATGGTTTTTCGAATTAATATGTTTAATTCACCACTGAGCCACTGAGATCACTGAGTAAATAGGAGAGAACTGAGGGGAAGAATTGTATTTAGTCACCGAATACTTTAAAGCTAAAAAATAGCAGCTTAACCCCCCAGTCTCATTTTTTCTCCGTGATCTCAGTGACTCAGTGGTTACGTAACAATGCCGAGTTAATATACGTAAGGAACCATTTTGAATGGGACGATTTCGCAGTACGCATTCCAGCTAGCGCCATATTTTTCCTGGCAGCGCTGTTCTTGTCTAAACGAACGGTTGATCAATAAGAGCGTTAAGAAGGTCAAGTAGAAGTACGGTAAGAAGTTCTGGAATAATGCCGGCAACGTCCAGCACAGGGCTGCCATGATCTCCGGAACATAATGAAAATGGCGGCCGATCCCCCACCAGCCGGAAGCCAGTAGCAGATTGTATTTCGTATCCCCTTTATGGGTCGTATATTTAGCGATAATGGCCGTGGGCTTACGATTCCACACCAAGCAGTTTCCCTCGGTCGAACGAAACCGCTGCCGCTGCCGATCTGCCAAATAATTCACAATGATAGCTATGGCTCCAACAGCAAAAATCGCCCCCGCAATTGGCCACCCTAAATGATTCGGATGATTGACCAAATAAAGCGCCGGCGAGGCATAAATGGAGGGCACCCAGACCAAGCATCCCCAGCAGATGTAATATCCAGCGCGGTCATGCATGATATCCATCGATCGCAAATACCCATCTTCCCAAATAAAAAACTTCGCGATGTACAGCAATTGCAACGCAACGGAAACCATCATCGAATCGCTGACCGTGCCATAGAGTTCCCGTTGCTTAAAGGCAAAGGAAAGAATGATCAAACTCCAACTCATCATCCCGAAGCGGCAGTTGGTGAACATCTTAAGATCCCAACCGAGGACGCGGGGATAAAGTTCCATTCCCCAGTAATAATCGAAAATAACGTTGCCGCTCGATCCTGAGTCTGTCGAAGAGGGAGCAATCCGTCCCTTTAGGTATAAAAAGGTGCAAAAACCAAAACTCAATAGATTTAAGGCTCCAAGTATCGATCCGAAGTGATCGTAAATAATCGTCGCCGAAAATAGGTGCAATCCTTCCGTCGCGAGTAAAAACAGCGTCAAAGTCAGGGCAAAAGCAAATACCCCGTTGCTTTTATAGAGCGGAATATTTCCTTCAGGCGTGATCGGCCCCTCGACAATTTTGCCAGGCAGCAGCTTCATGAACGCCAGCTGGAATGCCGCAAAGGTAAAGATCATCGTCCAGGCGGTCGTTGAACCAAAGAAAATCGGGCGCCAAATCTGATAGATCGTGGGAAAGAATCCATCTTGTTTATAAAGAGCCCAAAGCTCTAAGACTGACCCTCCAAGATGCACATTGATATACCACATCAAGATGGCAAGCGGAGGACACGAAAGGATCAATAGGAGAGGAACAACAGTTTTGCGCATAGGAAGCGCATCATAGCATAATGCGTTAGAATATCCACCATAAAGATGCGGTTTTAAAAAAAAGTACAGAACCAGGACTTCACGACACTCAAGACAAACACGACAAACTGTCCTGAGTGTCGTGGAAGTCCTGTGTGTCCTGGTCCTTGCAGATATTTTCTTTCTAATGGAGACTTCTGGCTTTGACGATGCAGTCGTTGACCGAGATGCCATAGAAACTATTGCCGACTAAAGATAGCTGTGGAGAAAGCGATTTTATATATGCTTCCACCTCTTTGACCCAGTCGGCATGACCGACAAAATATTGCGGAATGGCGTTTTTAGCAATCCGACAGCTGATGAAATCCGGTTTTGCAGTCATGTTTAATTGCTTGTGAATTCCCTCTAAAGCCATCTGAACAAAATCCGCTTGAGAATGACAATCAAAATCGCGCATACGCATTCCACCGATCACCACTGCTAACCGCGTCTGACCGGGTTGATTTTGTTCCTTAAACACGCTGGAATCCCAAATCACTCCCAACACCTGTTCGTGTTGATTGGAGGGAATCAAATGGCCAAACCCTTGGTAAGGCAACACCTGAGCCTGATGATAACCTACATTAACCACCGCCACGGAAGCAAATGGTAATCGATTCATCAACTGGGTATTCCCTACCAGCTTGCCTAAGGTATAGGCCGGCAAAGCACTTACCACTTCATCCGCTGCAATTTTTCGATCTTCCAATACCACAGTGATTCCACCGCGATCAAATTTCAGCTGTTTGACCTCTTGATGGACAATCTTGCCCCTTAAACGTTTTTCAAGGGCATCAACCAATTGCTGTAATCCACGCTTAAAAGAGAAGATGCCCGATCGACCAATCAACTTTGCTAGCGGATGAGGCGCGCCGGCAGGTTTCCGTTTGCTAAATAAAGCCCGCACAATGGATCCATGTTGCTGCTCCCATTCGATCATCAGTGGAAAACACGCTTTCATCGACAGGTGTTGCGGATCCCCGGCAAAAATTCCTGAAACCAAAGGATCAAAAAAGGTATTTGCAATATGCGCCCCAAACCTACGTTTTGAAAACTCATAGACCGATTCTTCCCGTGTGCCAGGTGCGGTGTACAATTCGCGTAATAACCCCGGGATTGCTTTCCAAAATAGCGGAGAGGTAAATGCTTGCGTCAAACAGCCCGGCATTCGGGCTAGTTTTCCATGGAGATATAAATAACGCGTCGCAGCTTCTTTGGATGCGCCAATCAATTCTGATTCCAGGCCTAACTCTTGGATTAGATCCAGCGCTGCACTCCCCTTGCCATAGCCACGTAAACTATGCGGACCTTGTTCAAAGAGAAATTGATCGTTATCTACAGTTTGGATCCATCCGCCAACACGCGGTTCCTTTTCGAATAGCTGGATCGAGGCGTCCGGATATTTTTGCTGAAGCGTATAAGCAGCTGTCAATCCGGAGATCCCCCCGCCGAGCACAACGATTGACCGCATGTCACCACCTTACTAAGGGCGGCATGGAACATAAAATCGCATCCGGATTGCCGCCGGATTGAAATCCAAATTTCGTGCCACGGTCATACATCAAATTGTATTCCACATAATGCGCACGCATTTCCAATTGCTTTTGCCGCTCTTCAGATCCAAATGGCGTCTGTACACGCCGTTGATAGATAGGGAGAATAGCATCTAGAAAGGTTAATCCGACCCCTTTCCATAACTTTAGGTCTTGTTCAAAATGTCCCGTGGCATAGTGATCGAAAAAAATGCCTCCGACGCCCCGCTCTTTTTTGCGGTGCGGAATGTAAAAATAGTCGCGGGCATTCTGGGAAAACTGCGGATAGATCGCCGGATCGATTTGATCTAATGTGTGTTTAGCGACCGCGTGGAAATGTTTTGTATCTTCATCATAGGGATAGCCCATGGGGGTTAAATCATATCCTCCTCCTAGCCAAGTTTTCTCAGCCGTCCGAATGTAACGGATATTCATATGGACTGTTGGCGCATGGGGATTGTGAAGGTGGGTGATCAAACTGACACCGGTCGCAAAGAAAGGGCCCGATCCATCTTGCATCGGAAATTGATCGCCATGGATCGCGGAAAAATTGACTCCAGCTTTTTCAAACACATCGCCGCGCAGCAGTCCAATTTCCCCACCGCCTGTTCCCTTTTGGTAGTTCCACGGTGTTTTTTCAAATCGTTTGCTGGGTTCAAATTGCTCGAATGCGCTGATGATGGTTTCGCGTAAGGCCCTTAAAAAGGCGATAATAGACAATTCTTGTTCAGAACTAACTGTCATTCCCCCTCCGAATGGTTTCGACTAATGTTTTGACAGAATCCACTGGCACATCAGGAGTGATTCCGTGTCCAAGATTAAAAATGTATCCTGGATCGCCTTGCATCCGTTGCAGTAAATGCCCTGCCTCTTTTTGAATGGTCGCAGGAGAGCTCAGCAGCACATCCGGATCCAAGTTACCCTGTAAAGCTACTTTACTACCGACTTGCTGGCGGATAGCACACATGTCACAGCTCCAATCCAGGCTGATGCCTGCCGGCTTTAAGGCAGCTAAAGCGTGCGCGTATCCGCCAGACCCTTTGCAAAAGAGGATCACCGGAACGTTCTTCTTCATCCCCTGCATCAGTTTTTGATAGTAGGCAAGAGCATAGCGTTGAAATTGCGGATATCCTAAAAAGTTCGCCCATGTGTCGAAAATTTGAATTGCATCGACCCCGGCTTCAATTTGCAAATTGAGGTAATCCACCGTGGCTTGGGTGATGAGATCGAGCAGTTGCTTAAATCCATCCGCATCCTCAAACATCCATCGCTTCGTTTTTTTAAGATCTTTGCTGGAACGTCCTTCGATCATATAGCTGGCAACGGTGAACGGAGCGCCGCAAAATCCAATTAAAGGTACGCGCAGAATTTTCTTGAGTTCCTCGATCGCGGTTTTTGCAAAACGCATTTTATGGGGAATTTCTGAAGCAGAGAGTATGCTGATATCACGGGCAGATGAGATAGATGGATTGATGAGCGGCCCTAAACCATCTTCGAATTGAAGGTTGGCTCCCAGCGCTTCAGCGACCAGTAAAATATCGGAAAACAAGATGGCCGCATCAAATCCAAACGCACGCAGCGGCTGTTGGGTGATCTCTACCACGAGTTCAGGTTGATGGGTCATTTCAAGAAAGGAATGTTTGGCACGCAGTGCGCGGTATTCGGGCATGTACCGTCCAGCTTGCCGCATCAGCCATACCGGCGGCCGTGAAGAGTGGTTGTTACATTCCAGTGCATCAAGGAAGAGTCGGTTCATAGAACAACAACCATAGTGCGAACCTACTTTTTATTCACGGAAAAAACAACGACATACAGAACGTACACGACAGAATTACTTGTCGTGCGTGTCTTGTATGTCGTGTTGTCTTGGTCCTGTAAGTTACAAAATCCGCTCTAGGATGGCTTCGACCGTAAATCCAAAATATTGGGCTAGGTCGCGATAGGGAGCAGACGCTCCATACGATTCCATGGCAATCGCAATTCCATCCGAACCGATATACTTGTGCCAGCCAAGCTCGACACCGGCTTCAATGCTAACACGTGTGCCAAGATTACCGCCAAACACAAAGGCTTTGTATTCCGCAGGTTGTTTTTCAAAGATCTCCCAGCAGGGCATCGATACGACGCGCACTGACTTGCCTAATTTTTCTAACTCTTTTGCGACATCTAAAGCTAGCCACACTTCCGATCCGGTGGCTACTAACAGGAAATCAGCTTGCCGCGGCTCTTTTTTGAGGATGTAGGCTCCGCGCCCCACCCCATTCGCATACGACACCTTCGTTTCACTGAGCTCTGGAAGATTTTGACGTGATAAAATAATCGCTGACGGCCCTTTGTAATTCAGCATGGAGATCCACGACATTTTGACTTCATTGCTGTCGGCTGGACGAATCACTTGCAAATTGGGGATCGCCCTTAACGCCGCATAATGCTCAACGGGTTGGTGGGTGGGTCCGTCTTCCCCTAAAAAGATTGAATCGTGAGTAAACTGATAGATGACATGCGCATGCTGCAAGGCGGCTAAGCGGATCGCGTTCCGCATATAATCAGAAAACGTTAAAAAGGTCCCGATATACGGAATGATCATCTGAGTTTGATACAGTCCGGTGGCCATGGTCGCCATCCCAAATTCGCGGACGCCATACTTGATGTTGCGTCCGACAAAAACACCCGGAGCAATCATCGGATATTTTTTTAAATAGGTGAGGTCCGATCCGGATAAGTCCGCCGACCCGCCGTAGAGTTGCGGAAGCAAATCCGCCAGCACATTCAACACCTCTTGGGACGCCTTGCGGCCGGCGATTGGCGACTTGATATCAATCGCCGTCAAGCGCGCTTCTAAATCGGAGGGCAATTTGTTCTCCAGCATGGTTTGAAACTCTTTGCTTTTTTCCGGATTCGCCCGTTTCCATGCTTCAAATGTATCTTTCCACTCTTCCTCTTTTTTGACGTCTTGGGTCAGCTTTTCTTGGAAGAAATTGACAACAGCTTGCGGAATATAAAAATCTTCTTCAGGCAGCCCCAACGCAGCTTTAGCAGCTTTGATTTCGTCCTCTCCAAGCGGTGATCCGTGCGCTTTATGAGTGCCGGCTTTATTGGGAGCGCCTTTTCCAATCACCGTGCGCGCGATGATCAAACAGGGACGCTCTTGTTTCTCACGAATTTGACTGATGACGTTGTGGATCGCTTCAAAGTCGTGCCCATCGATTTCGAACACCTCCCAGCCATACGCCTTATAGCGGTTTTTGGTTTCTTCTGAACAGCATTCAGCTAACGGCCCGTCTAAGCAAATGCTATTGGAGTCATAAATCAATACAACGTTGTCAAGTTTTAGATGGCCTGCCAGCGAAGAAACTTCCGAGCTTATCCCTTCCATGATGCAGCCATCGCCAGCTAAGATAAACACTTTGCTATTGAAGAGGGTGTGTTTTTCAGTGTTAAATTTTTCGCCTAAGAATTTTAATCCAAGTGCTTGGCCGATGCCATTGCCCACCCCTTGACCAAGCGGTCCCGTGGTCGTTTCGACGCCTTCCGTTTCATGCGATTCGGGGTGACCAGGCGTTTTACTGTGCAGTTGCCGGAAATTTTTAATGTCATCGAGAGTCAAATTGTATCCGGATAGATGCAAACAGGAATATAACAGCATCGATCCATGTCCGGCAGATAAGATAAACCGGTCCCGGTTCAGCCATTTGGGATCTTTGGGATTATAGTTTAAGGCATACCCAAAAAGATAAGCGCCGATTTCCGCGCATCCCATCGGCAAGCCTGGATGGCCGGAATCCGCCTTTTGAACCGCATCCATCGATAGTCCACGGATCGTATTGGCAATCTTGGCTAAATTGCCAATCCATTCTTCATCTAACTTCTTTCCTTTCCACTCTTGCTTCATCTGTTTTTGTGTCCCCATGGATGTGATCATTTTTTATCCTTAATATATGTTCTAAACTAAACAATTTAATGAGAAAATCCCAAATGGGCAAGCACTTTGATCTCTTGATCCATAAAAGGTTTAGCTTGTATGGTGTTGGTAAACATCTGAAATAAAATATTTTATATATGTTTTCGTTCGTTAGGAACCAACCCCATTGCGAATTGTCGGCTCCCACCGCCCTCCCGTTCCTCCTTTTCCACAAAGTCCATAAAACCAGCTTCTTCATTCGAGACCTCATGGCCATCTTCCGCACACAGCATACGGTTGCCCAATGTGGAGTGAGCACGGCCTTAAATCTTATTTTTAAGAAGATCCCCGGACTGAATGATGCGTATCAAGGGGTAGCCCACCTGGC
Organism: Parachlamydiales bacterium; assembly: GCA_020054065.1. Classification (GTDB taxonomy): domain Bacteria; phylum Chlamydiota; class Chlamydiia; order Chlamydiales; family JAEYWL01; genus JAGVLX01. The sequence goes on from JAGVLX010000113.1 coordinate 9,350, forward strand.
GTTGATCGGTAACCGGACCATGCTTTGCGTCAAGCAAATGCGCCAATTCAAGAAATCGATGGGGCGTGTCCGGCCAGCGTTCAAAATTTATCGGCAATCCGATTTAAAAGTCTCGCCGCAACGGCTGAAAATTTGGCGGTTTACCCTCTTTTTCCTGCTCGACCGCTCGACGGAGATGTGGCTAAAGTATCGTTTTCTTCAAACTGCCTACACCATCCAGTCACTGGTCCACGTGTTTGCATGGGTATGCTGGGACGCGTTTTTATTGAGCGAATACTTGATCGACCTATCAGAAACGTGCGCCATCAACGTTCAATCCCCCGACTATGCGAAAAATCGGTTCCTGAATCATGTCGGATCGCTCATTGAAGAGCTGGCCGGCAACCGGGAAAAATTGATCCTGGAGCTTACGCATCACAAAACCACGATCAATGCTTTTATGCAATTCAGCCGGCTGCCGTTTTCGGCCGAACAAATCATTGGTGGCCTTAACGGCGCAGTGGGCAAAGTGGTGACTTCATGGGTCTGGTTCAACAACCTATTCCGCAACATCGGATTGGCCGTTTATGAGCCGTTTAAAACAGCTAAAACAGCCCCCACACACCCCCTATCAGCCGCAGAAAAGGCTTTTCATCTATCCATTCTCCAAGAGGGAAAAACACCCCTAAATGTGAAATTAATCACATTACAATAATACCTTAATAACGACTTAACTGAATTGAACTAAACTAAATACAGTTAATTTAATCATTCAATTTTAAGGTATACTCATGTTTGTAGCAAAAGCAATCACTAATCCGCTGGCCGCGATGGAAGATCTGGCTGAAAAACAAGCCGCTTCAAAAAGTGGTCCAACGCATGCTAACGCAATCGCATTGCGCGTTCTTTCAGGCTATGTCGCCATTCAAGATGCGGTGGGTTCGTCAGCAGAATTTTATGGAGCCGTCTGGGAAGCATTAAAAAATATCGCCCGCTTATTGAACATCTGGTCAAAAGAGCAGGTTGAAGAAGGGGAATTAACGGCATTCGAGCAACGGTTAGAAAAAACCTTCATCCTTGCCGGAGCCGCTTTTTCCGCAGCTAAAGGGGTGGTCACACCTGAGAAAGCATTGAAGCATCACGCAAAAGCTGGTTTAAGCCCTGAATCGAAATTTTTGAATCGTGAATTGGTGACACTGCTCAAAAACCCGAATGTCACTGTCGATGAGATCGAAGCGTTACTGCCGCAAGGAGCCTACGATAATAAAGCGTTACGATTGAAAAATTGCCCTGCATTAAATGACACGCTATTAGCTGTGATCTGCCAAAAATTCCCCGCTTTAGAAAAGCTGGATGTCCGGGACAACGAGCAGTTAACGCTGACAGGACTGCAAAATCTATTCGCCATTTGCGAAAACTTAGATAGCAAATACCTCAACTATAAAGGGTGCGCGAAAGTTGAAGCGGAGTTGGTCCGACTCAACAAATCTAAAGCCGAGCAATTGATTGAACCTTATATTCCAACGATCAAAAAGATCGCCTGGAATATCGCTAAAATCGTGGCGAAGATCTTGATTACGTCGTTCGTGGATGCGAATGCCGCTAAGGTCGTCGACATGGTGGATGGATTGATTAAAGAAGATCCGAAAGAACAACCGAAGACATTCAAAGACCACGTGATTAAAGGGCTCAAAGACCAAGCAATCCAATCGTTGAACGAGATTGGAAAAAGCGTAGATCCTGAATTCGATTTACATGAAACGGTCGCAAAAGCGAAAGATGTGGTCGAAGCCAGACGTCCGAAAGCGGACAATCCGCCTCCTGCAAGGCCGAAAGGTAAAAAGCCGCGTTTCAAAGCCAGACGCTTTGTAAAAGCGCCGGTCGTGGAAGTGGTGGCGTAATAGGAAATTCACCACAGAGGCACAGAGATTGAAAATCACTATTTGGTTTTCAATCCTCTGTGCCAAATTCTTGATCGAGCGTTAGCGAGATCCCTGGAGTGCGTGCGCTATGCGCCGCCTTCAATATTTGTACACAATAATTAATGAAGTCGTTGCAAGAGTGAGGGCGGAGCACCGCACCAGGGATTCGATCAAAAACAATCTTTATAATCCCATTTTTTAACACATTAATTATTAATGTTTTAAATCTTAATATTTAAAATTTTAATAATATATTCAGTAAGGTTTATAATATTAATATAGATGTATTAAGTTTTATAAAGGGTTATTATGGATTATTTCCCAGAACACCATCTTCCTCAGTCCCCCTCACCTCCTCCGCAAGTTCCTTCTAGGGAACCCTCTGACACCCAAGCTCCCTCAACAACTTCGCGGACAAAAGAGTCTGCACTCGAAACCATGAAGGAGGCTGGGGAGCTCAACTCCTCCCCTTCGCCCGGTTTAAAGGGGCATGCCTCTGTTCTGGGGGTAGGCTCTGAACCACTGAAAAATGACATCGCCGGCAAGGCCATTCAGGATGTCAGCCACGCCGAAGAGCTAAGCGGCATGGATGAGTTGATGACTCAGACGACTGGACTGATCGATCACCCGCAATTTTCTGATCTTACAAAAATCAATCAACTCAAAGAGCAATGGAACGATACTGATATTTTAATCATGAACCGAACAGCGGCAGCATTTGTCCACGAACAGCATCTAAACGGTCGGCTCTCCTTTCTAGGCGAATGTTTATTCGCATGGGACCCTGGTCAGCCCAATGAGTTGACTTTCGTCATCTACGAAAGAGGAGAAGATAAATTAACCCATCACGCATCGTACGCTATCCCCATTTTAACCGATGGGAAACTACAATGGGATGGGCAATCATTTGAAAACCCGCAACAGCTCCTCATCGCATTGTCAAATCAGCGCTTAATGCCGATCAATCGGATCGCCTACCACGAATCCAGCTCCATGTATCAGTTGATCCACGGGGTCTCGTTCGATCAACTTCCTATAGATCATCACATTGGAATCGTCATTTCTCTTTTAATCCACCATAACCAATATGCATCTGCCGCCGACCTGCTGGAAAGAGCAAAGCAATCATCAAATACGACCGCTCACGATTTCCAAAACATCGTTGAACTCGTGCTGACCACCTGCATTCAAGGCGGCCATGTCGAATTGTTCGAACACTGCCTGAATGCCCATGCGAACTCTTTACCAGCAAGATTTCCCTTCGAGCTTGACGAACATATCTTGAAACAAGCCTCTGATAAAGGATTAAAAGCGATTCAAGATCTTTGCCTGAAGCAACACCATCCGCCAAAAGGACCTGAAGAACTGGGCACCTATGCAGTTAAGCTTGCTAGAGCGGGTCAAATGCATGCGCTCAAAGAATTGGTTGAATCGTTTTCCCTTCAATTTCCTGACCTGACGCCGACTCAAAAAAATACCATCCTAGCGTGCGTGATCGCTCAATCCCCCGGCGATTTCAATCTGTATTGCCAGGCACTTGCTGTCGAGCCTTCTGGAGAACACATTTTAGAAGCGATGCTGAATCAGCTTTACGGTAAAAATATTCCCCTATTGTCGTTCTTGAATCATCCGATCTTCAGTTCCGTAAATCTTGCCCCCGAGCAAATCAATATGATCTTGTACAGTGCTGTACATCATCCTGAAGAATTCAAAGCGCTCTTAGAAAAATTCTCTACTCCATCTGTTCAAATAGATGTATTGCCAGGAATTTTAGGAAACAACCTAGGCGAACCGATCCTGAAGTTGGTTTTAGAAAAAAGCAAGCCCCTCACCGTTGAAACTTTCAATCGCTTTACCGTTAACTCCGAAAAGCTTCAAGATATCAAATTTCTGATCACCCAAATCAAAGATCTCCAGGTTGCTGGCGATCTCTTAGCTTCCTGCGTGGAAAAAAAAGAGAATGAACTTGCCAAATTTATTCTGGAACAATTTCCTGATTTGGCAAAAGACCAATCATTGCTGCTTAAATGCGTTCAAAAAGCGAGCGCTAAAGCAAATTTTGTTGCCCTATGCGAAGTGCTTCTGCCCTCCCTTTCAACCGCTGATCCCGTGAAAATTAGGGAGTCTTTGGAGCCCTTAGAAAAAGCGTCATTTAGGTTTGCGAGAAAAACGGACTTTACACTCCTCGAAAAAGCCATCGAAGGACATTACACCGAATTTCCCTTATTAACTGCCCAGCTGACAAATCTATCTTGGGGGCCGGTTGGGGATGTTGCCTCGATGCGCAGCGCTCTTAAAGCGTATCCCAAATTGGCAACCCCCATTCTGATGGCACTAGCCAAACACGGCTCTGGCATCCAACCAGGCCCAGAAGCGGTTAGCCTCATGAAAGAGGCCATCGCTGCGGGCGGCGACTTAGACGATTTACCAGGCATCGCCATCGAATTCGGCAATGTCTCCTTCTTTCGCTTAATGACCCAAGCGAACGTACCCCTTCCCGTTGCCAACGTGGAACGCTATTTTAAAAAAGCTATCCAAAACAATTTTAGCGAACTCATGGAGATCTTGTCCGCCCAGAACTTACTGAATCAAACGATCGATGGAAAACCAATGATTCAGGTTGCGGTTGAAAATAACCGCTCCGCTTTTGTCGCTGCCCTTGTAAAGCAAATGCCAGAGAACGCTCCTATTCCCTCTTCCCTTATTGATGAGGCAATGGAATCCGGTTTCCTTACGGTCGTCCGCCAGTTGAAAGGGGAACGCATTTACCCTGAAGCTGCAGCAGCGATCCTTACTTTAGAACCGGGCAAACTTACTCATACACTGATCCAACAGTTTCTGAATTCCCACGCAAATGACGTGGCTGTGATGCTGGCTGAGATCGACAAACAGCTTTCTACGATTCCCAGCGAAGAAAAAAAAGAAACCCGCCAAGCCGTACAGCAAGCCAAAGAGTTTATCCAGTCAGGCGGAAGGTTAATTGCACGCTTCCCGCGTCCTGCAGAACAAGTCGAAATGCATAAAATGTATGGCGGAACCTCACCTTCTTATGTGGCACAACAGCGGCAGTATGGAGAAAAGCGGTATGCCATCACTCGACAAGTGCTCAACGGATTCAAGAATCAACAGTGGTCGTTGATGCAGATGTTCGATGCGTTAGCTGATCTGAAGCATCCACACGCCTCTCGAAGTTCAACCTGGAGAATGGCTGATACGCGCAGTGGTCGATACTACACCACCGGCATTAGTTCCCGTTATGCAATCTTTCAAAAAGTCGCCAGCCAATTTGAAAGCCAACTCGCAGCAGATCCTTCCTCCCACGCAGCTGATCGGAGTGAAGCCTATTCTGATTACTCTCTCAAACATAAAAAAATTCAAACCGGGGAAACGATCGAGCTGACAACAGTCAATGCTAAGGGAATGAAGCCTGAATGGTCGCACACTTCGACGGGGGAGGTCAAAGCGCTGCTCGAAGAGATGAACATTGTTTTGGAACAATTCCGAAGTTATCCGCTGCCGAGTGATGCGATGACGGTTCCAGAAGAACTCAGTAAAATAATTGCGCACTTTTACTGGCTAGGCTGCCAAGCCATGCCGACCGAAAGAGGCAATTCCCAATATGTTTTAGAAATGCACACCCTGCTTTACGAAGCGATTGGATTTAGAACCGGCCCCCTTTCGCAAGAGTTTGTGCTGCCTGATTGTGTCGCGTTGTGCACCGACTTCGAAACATTTTATAACGCGTATTATAAAACCGCCCTCTTCGACACTCCGCCGCAAAAAATGACCCAATGAGGCAAAAAGCACTTTTATAAATTGAGGCTTATATGGACAACCTGCATGGACACAAAGAACCTCCTCCCCTTCCTCCCCTTCCACCCATGGAACCGGAAGATGAGGGCCTCCCGGATCTCCCAGGAGAAAATATCACCGAGGCAAGAACAAGCCAAGTGGCGGCCCCCTTGCTTGACACTAGCGAGCCTCTCCCGGACTCCGAGCACATGGACATGCTATTAGGGCTTACGCCGATGAGAGATGTGCAAACAGCATCGCTCCAGGCAGGCATAAAAGACAAAGCTGTTTTTGACGTCACCCACACACATGTTCATCCCTCAACGACGCCGGCACTGCCTAAGCTTCAGGATCATCCCCAACCCCCTGGTCTAGAGTCCATCAACAACTATAAAAAGTTATGGAAAGATCCCAATATCGCGGCGTTAGATCAACAATCCGCGATGAACGTCCAACAAACGATTCATTACTCGCGCCAATCCTATTTAGGGCAGTATTTGCTTGCGATCGATCCTGCTACACCCGATGTGTTAACGATCATTGTTCAAGAAGCAAAAGCAGGAGGAGGGATCGACCAAGTTCCTTACGCAGTTCCGATTTCCGCGGATGGGCGCTTACAATGGGACGGAAGAACATTTGAAAACCCGCAACAGCTCGTCACAGCAATGTCTAACCAAAATCAATTGGTGATGTTACGCACCGAGTTTATCAGTAAATTTAGCACCTTAGAACAATACATGCGGGGAGTTCCACTTGATCACCTAGATGTGGATAGTTCCGTCGGCACAGTCGTCAAACTGTTAATCCACAACAAGCAATATGAATCCGCATTCCATTTGTTAGAGCATGTGCAAAAAAGAGATCGTTCTGCGTTTCAACACGTCTTACAAGAAACGATTCCAGAACTCCTCCACGGAGACCATACAGAAATCTTGTCACACTGTTTAACCACCTTTGCAAATTCCTTGCCCGATTTTCCTTCCAGTCTTAGATCATCGGAACTTGCAGACGCTTCTCCTGAAGCTCTGCATAAGATCAGCGATCATTTGGAAAAACAGTTTACTGAAAACAATTTTATCACCTATGCAACGAATCTTGGAAACGCAGGGAAAATAGAACCCTTACGCGACTTACTATTCCGCTTTAGCGATGCTGCTGAAAAAATGCCTGATGCCTCTAAACTCAAAATCGCCGCGCTCGTCCTTAGCCACTCCCCTAAAAATCTTGAGTTTTGCTGCAACAGCATGAACATGGAACCCACCCCGGAGCAGCTTTTAACAAGTAGTATGGATAACAACAAGGCCTACGGGATCGAAGAATACCATTCCGTCTTGCCGGTTTTAAATTATCTGTATGACAACGGACTCACCATCACGCCTGGGATTCTCAATGAACTTCTTATCAACGCTCTCAGACAGCCTAAAGAATTCAAGACGCTCTTAGCATTATACCGGGATATGCCTCTCCAGCAGGATTTATTAAAAAAAATGATCGGTTATGGGTATGATCAGAATCTATTAAAATCCCTCATGGAACGGTGCACTGCAGTCACCCCTGAGTTGTTTAAAAACCTTAACTATCGCAACCCATCCACCCTAAACGATGTTCATTTCCTTCTTCCGCTGATCAAAGATGGTGCGATTGTGAGTGACTGCCTTCTTCTATTTGTCGAAGAAAATGCCAATACGCTGGTTAAGTTTTGCTTCACCCAATTTCCCGAATTAGCGAACGATCCCGTACCGATGCTAAAATGCGTGGAGATGGCCAGCAAAGAAGGCAACCTTTCGCTCTTGAATGAAGTTTTATTGCCGGCCCTTTCAAAAATAGATCCTGAATTAATGAAGCCTGATGTTGTGAGACTTTTCCTTGGGCCTTTAGCGACAGCCTCGTTTCATTTCACCGATCGAACTGATCTTTCGGCGATCGAAAAAGCAGTCGATGGCCACTATGATAAATTTCCCAATTTGAATGAACTGTTTTTAAAATGGTCATGGATTCCCAAGAGTGAAATCGCCAAAATTCGTGCCGCATGCAAAAGCGATCCCAGTTTCGCTCCCAGTGTGATGATGTTATTTGCCCAAAATGGATCAGGGGTCAAGGTCACCGAAGAAGTGATTGCCTTGATGAAAGAGGTAGCCCCCCATACCCCTAATTTGACCACGGTGATCCAAACCTGCATCGAAAATGGGAATGGATCGTTTTTAACGCTTTTGACACAAAGCGGCATCAAGATCGATCCCGCAAGCTGCGAACTCTTATTTAAAGCTGCCATTCAAAGCAACTTTTCCAGTTTTGTGCATTTCATCGCCGATCAAAACCTGATGGGAGTAACCGTCGATGGAAAATCGCTGCTTCAGTATTCAGTTGAAAGCAATCGTCCTGATTTTGTGACCGCCTTGATTGCCAAAAATCCAGGCATGCCCATTCCTGAATCCATAACTGAAGAGGCCTTATATGCCGGCTACCTCTCGGTCGTTCGCGCTCTAGGGAGCGACGACGCCTTGAAGGAAGCAGCGCAAACTCTCCTTCAATCGACACCCAAAGAAGTCAAACAAACCTTCATCCAACTATTCTTGAACTCCCATAGTCAAGATGTCGAACTCATGCTGGCCGAGGTAGACAAAGCACTTTCCAGTCTTGAAAATAGCAGCCCAGAACTCAGTCGTGCGGTCGAGGAAGCTAAAGATTTTATTCACAATGAAGGAAGATTGATTGCCCGTTTTCCGCGTCCGGATGAACAACGCGAAATGCACCAACAGTATGGACAAAAATATTCCACCTATTCTGAACAGCAGCAAGATTACGGACAAAAGCGTTATGAAGTGTATAAAAACGCTTTAGCAGGCTTCAAAAACGAAAATTGGTCCGTCGTGCGCTTATATGAAGAGCTCTCGGGGATTCGCAATCCAAGCATCGGAATCTATCAAGCACCCCCATGGAGACTTGGAATCGCTAAAGCGGGGGTATCCAGTTATACTACCCCTATCAGTGGAAGATATACAATCTTCAAACGAGTCGCTAAACAGTTTGAAAACAAGGTTTCCACCACCTCCGCCCCCCATCAAGCCGAACTTGGAATCAATGGAGCAGACTTTACGATCAAGCATCGTCGTGTGAATCGGGATGAGGTGGTGCGGACCACCATGGTCAATTTAACGATGGGCATCAAACCAGAATGGGCGCATTCTCATCCTGATGCGGTGAAAATTTTGCTCGAAGATATGGGGATCGTGATGGAACAAATTCGTCACTACCCTCTGCCCGCGGATGCAAAAAAAGTGCCGGAAGAACTTTCCAAACTGATCGCCCACTTTTACTGGATGGGTTGTCATGCCATGCCGACCGCAAGAAACAACTCTCAATACGCCTTAGAAATGCACACGATGCTTTACGAGGCGATCGGTTTTCGAACCGGTGCGCTTTCGCAAGAGTTTGTGCTGCCGGATTGCGTCGCGTTATGCACCGATTTTGAATCGTTTTATAATGACTACTATAAAACGCGTTTGTTTGACCATCCTCCGCAAAAAATTGCCTAATTCAGAAAGGACCACGACAAACAGGACATACGCGACCATGTTTGTCGTGGATGTTCTTTTCTCCTGCCAGTAAAGAAATCTCTATAAAACAAAGATAATGAAAGCCATCCGCCCTGCTTGATTCCTGGCTTGCTGAAAGAGTATAATACTGATATAGTTGCACTACTCCGTTAACCCTAAATGATTTTTTTATGCAAAGCCAACAGTTCCGCCGCCAGTTTTTAAACTATTTTAAAAAGAACCACCATTCGATTATCCCCTCTTCCCCCGTTGTTCCCCACGACGACCCCACCCTGCTCTTTATCAATGCGGGAATGAACCAATTTAAGGATGTTTTTTTAGGCAAATCAGCCAGAGATTACACGCGCGCCGCCACCAGCCAAAAATGTATCCGGGTCGGCGGGAAGCATAACGATTTGGAAAATGTGGGCCACACGCGCCGTCACCTGACCTTTTTTGAGATGCTGGGGAATTTTTCCTTCGGCGACTACTTCAAAAAAGACGCGATCAAATTTGCTTGGGAAGTGGCCACCGAGGTGTATGGATTCGACCCTAAGCGGATTTGGCCGACCGTTTATTTAAAAGATGATGAAGCGTTTGAACTGTGGACGCAATATGTCCCTGCTGACCGCATTACCCGCATGGATGAAAAAACTAATTTTTGGGCGATGGGCGATACAGGTCCTTGCGGACCATGCTCTGAGCTGCTCTACGATAGAGGGCCAGCCTATGGGTCTGGCAACACACCCAAAGAAGATGTGACCGAAGAACGGTTCATGGAGTTTTGGAACCTGGTGTTCATGCAATATAACCGCCAGCCTGATGGGCAGATGCTGCCGCTGCCAAAACCTTCCATCGATACCGGCGCGGGGTTAGAACGCGTTGTTGCTCTAAAACTCGATGTCGATAACGTTTTTGAAACCGATATTTTGGCTAGTCTGATTGCCCAAACCGAGAAAGTGACCGGAGTCAACTACGACAAAAACAACGACAAAATCGCGCCAGCTTTCCATGTGATTGCCGACCATCTCCGCTGCCTAGCGTTTGCGATTGCTGACGGCGCCCAGCCGAGCAACGTTGACCGCGGTTACGTGTTGCGCAAAGTGCTGCGCCGCGCTGTCCGTTATGGACGGCAGCTAGGGATCGACAAACCGTTTATGGCGCAGGTGCTGCCCAAACTGGTCGAAACGATGGGATCGGACTATCCCGAGATCGTCAAGGGCGAAGGACGGATCGCCGAAATTCTGACGGTAGAAGAGGAAGCGTTTTTACGGACTCTCAAACGCGGCGGCAACATTTTAAACCAGGTGATCGAAAGTTCAAAAACGCATGGGAATACGATCAGCGGCGATGATGCGTTCAAGCTTAAGGACACTTACGGTCTGCCTTTGGATGAAATTTTACTGCTCGGGAAAGACGCTGGCTTAACGATCGACCTAGAACGCTACAAAATATTGGAAGGTGAAGCTAAAGAGCGCTCCCGCAGCGCCCAGAAGACTGTGCATCAAGTGGCTTCCGAAAATCTCTTCGCCAATTTTGCCAAAGAAATGGGAACCACCGAATTTTTAGGATATACACAGCATAGCGCCGTCGCCAAAATCGTCGGGCTTGTCACCGACGGCAATTTCGTCAACGAACTACACGAAGGGCAAGAAGGGATCGTCCTGCTCGATAAAACCCCCTTCTATGCCGAGATGGGGGGACAGATCGGTGATATTGGGGTCTTAAAGGGCGAACGTCAGAGATTTACTGTGGATAACACGGGAGCTCCCTATAAAGGGATCATCGCCCATTATGGCACGGTTGATCAAGGATCCTTAAAAATCGGCGATTTTATCGATGCCGAACTCGACGCGCCACGCCGGCAAAAGATTGCTAACAACCACACCGCAACCCATTTGCTCCATTGGGCCCTCCATAAAGTGCTCGGGGAACATGTCAAGCAGGCGGGATCCGTTGTAGATCAGGAACGGCTCCGCTTTGACTTCAGCCACCACAAAGCCTTAACCCGTGAAGAAATTCAACAGATCGAAGATTTGGTCAATGAAAAGATCCGGGAAAACCTCCCTGTACGTTGGTATGAAATAGCGTATGATGAAGCGCAAAAACGAACTGACATTAAACAGTTTTTCGGCGAAAAATACGCGTCTACAGTGCGCGTGATCGATATCGATTATTCCAAAGAGCTATGCGGGGGAACGCATACCAGCGCCGTCGGCAATATTGGATTGTTCCGGATTGCCAAAGAAAGTAGCATTGCGGCCGGAGTTCGACGCATCGAAGCAGTCACCGGAGCCGCCGCCGAAGCGTTGTCCCGTGAAAGTGACCAGCTCATCGACGATTTAGCCGCGCTGTTAAAATCGCAACCCACCAAATTGAAAGAGCGGCTAGAAAAATTGCTCGAAGAGAACAAGCAACAGTTGCTGGATCTAAAGGCGGCGAAGAAAAAAGAGCTGCAAGAAGTGGTGCATCAATTGGTCAACAAGGTCGAAACGCACAATGGCGCGCGCATCTTGGCCGCTGAATTGCATACGGGAATGGAAGAATTGAGACTATGTGCCGATGATCTTTTTCAAAAATTACAACCATCCATCGTGCTTGTGCTGGGTACCAAAATCGAAGATAAATGCCACATCTTAGTGCGCGTCAGCGATGACCTAGTCGCCAAAGGGATTCAAGCCAATAAGATTGTGCAAACACTCGCACCATTGATCGAAGGATCGGGCGGCGGAAAACCCAACAGTGCCCAAGCCGGAGGGAAGGCCCCGCAAAAGTTAGGCGAAGCCCTTGCCAAAAGCAAGGAATTAATCTAACCACAGAAGCATAGAGATAACAACGATGACCAAGGATAACCAAGATAGAGGAAATGATGATCCTATGTTAGTTGTTATTCTCTCTGTGATCTCTGGGCCTCTGTGGTGAAAATTGTGCTAAAACACACTTATGACGTTAAAGGAATTTGCGAATAGTCCCAAACTTCTGTCCCTGGAACATGCTTTGCGGAACCAGGATTCAATTCTCATCGAAGGGTTGTGGAACTCTCCGAAAGCGCTCGTTGCTGCCCTCGCGCAGCAGGCTACCGGCAAACATATCCTTATTTTGACGGGCGCCAGCCAAGAGGAAGTCAGCCTATTTCATGACTTTCCTTTCTTTACCGACCGGACGGTGCTGGATTTTCCTGCTTGGGAAGCGCTGCCCTCCGAAAAAATCCCTCCCAGCCCAGACATCGTTGGCGAACGGTATAAAATGTTGGAGACTTTGATCCGGCAGCCTCAACCCTATATCATTCTTACCAGCTTGCAAGCGTGCTTGCAGCGTCTGATCCATCCAGTTGTATTCGAAGATTTATTAGTTAGCTTTAAAACCGGCGAAACGTATGTTTTCAATGATTTGGTGGAAAAACTTGTCCGCATGGGCTACCAACGGCGTCCTGTCGCATCCGATAAGGGAGAATTTGCGGTCCGCGGCGGCATTATCGATGTCTTCCCGGTCTCTTCGCCAGATCCCTTTCGTTTAGAGTTTTGGGACAACGAGCTAGAATCGATCCGCATTTACGATCCGGTTGGACAGAAATCGGTACGCTCGGTAAACGAAGTTAGCCTCACCCCAGCCCAAGAACTGGAAATGCTTGACCCAGCCGATGAGCTAAGCACGGTCCTAGATTATTTAGGCAAAAATACGATCGTCATCTTTGACGATCTGCTGGCATTGGAGGACCGCTACGCCTCTCTAACCAGCATTGAAGGGAAGCATTCCAAATCGTTCAGCAGCATCGAAGAGTTGCTGAATGCAATGGACGGGATGCAAAAAATTTATCTAGCCGGCGACTCGATTGAACATTTAAGCGAAGTCAAAATCCTCGAACGCGCGGCCGGCAATATTTATTCTGAAAACGCCCCGTTAAGCACGCTGCAATTTGAAATGTTCAATCGGCAGCTGACGGCCAAACGGTGGTTCAATCCGTTCAATCCCATTGAAACGTTTTTAGAAGAACACGATGTCGAGCCGGAAGGGGTTGAGATCTTAAACGCTCTCGCCCATTTCCAAGAGGGTTCCTGGCAGCTGCATGTTTTGTGTGCAAGCGAACTTGAACAGAATACACTGCACAACAAATTGCTCGACGCCAAAATCACCCTCTCACGCAACACCCACTACCACATCGGCTATTTGTCAGGCGGATTCGCCCTAGCCGACATCAAAACCTTTATCCTGCCCCTGACTGAAATCACCCACCGCTACAAAATCCGCCGCCAAAAACTGCGCAGCACTTACCACACCACTCCCACCGAAGCGTTCGAGTTGAATCCCGGCGACAGCGTCGTCCACTTAAACAACGGGATCGGTAAATATTTAGGCTTAGAACGGCGTCCCAACCACAATGGGATCATGAGCGAGTTCTTTTTAGTTGAGTATGCGGAAAACGCCAAACTCTATGTCCCCATCAACCAAGCTCACTTGTTGACAAAGTATATTGGCAGCGGCGAAGCCACTCCAAAGTACCACACATTGGGCAGCAGCCGCTGGAAGACAGTTAAAGAGCGCACTCAGCAAGCGATCATGGGATATGCATCCGAATTGCTGCATATTTATGCCACCCGCGAAATGCATGGCGGAACAGCTTATCCCAGCGATACTCCAGAAATGTTTTCATTTGAAGAGGATTTTCCGTTTGTCGAAACCGAAGACCAGCTACGCGCTGTCGATGCCGTAAAAAATGATATGCGCTCCGCCAAAGCGATGGACCGCCTAGTCTGCGGCGATGTCGGCTACGGAAAAACCGAAGTGGCGATGCGCGCGGCTTTCAAGGCGGTCATGGAGGGGAGAAAGCAGGTGGCCGTTCTTGTTCCCACCACCGTCCTTGCCATGCAGCACTACGAAAACTTTAAAGACCGCATGAGCAATTTTCCCATCAACATCGGCGTGCTCTCCCGCTTCCTTTCCCAAAAAGAGCAGAAGCAAACCCTAGAAGGGGTCGCAAAAGGGACGGTCGATATCCTCATCGGCACTCACCGGATCATTGGCGAAGACGTCATCTTTAAAGATCTCGGCTTGGTCATCATTGACGAAGAGCAGCGGTTCGGCGTCAAGGCAAAAGAGCATTTGAAAAAGATCAAAACCGGAGTCGACTGCCTCACCTTAAGCGCCACACCCATTCCGCGTACCCTTTATATGTCGCTAATCGGCGCACGCGACATGTCCGTGATCAATACGCCGCCGCAGGACCGCTTGCCCATCAAGACGGTCATCACCGAACCGAACGACATTACGATCAAAAATGCGCTGCTCAGAGAATTGACGCGCGACGGACAAGCGTATGTCATCCATAACCGTGTGGAGACCATCTATGAAATGGCTGACCGCTTGAAAAAACTCCTACCGGAAGCACGCATTGTAGTTGGCCACGGACAGATGCGTTCAGAGGAGATTGATTCCGTCTTCCATGCATTCAAAAGCGGACGGGCCGATATCTTGGTTGCCACTACGATCATTGAAAACGGCATCGATATCCCTAACGCCAACACCATCCTGATCGATCGCGCCGATACCTTTGGGCTTGCCGATCTGTATCAATTGCGCGGACGCGTCGGACGCTGGAACCGCCGGGCCTACGCTTATTTTTTGGTCCCTCGCTTACATTTACTGCCCGAAATCAGCCGGCAACGTTTAAATGCCTTAGCCGAAAGCACTGGGTATGGCGGCGGGATGAAAATCGCTTTGCGCGACCTGGAGATCAGAGGCGCCGGCGATATTTTAGGCTTGGAGCAATCAGGACACGTCAGCGCGGTCGGATTTCACCTCTATTGCAAAATGTTGAAACGTACCATAAAGACGTTGCAAGGGAAGCTTGGAGTGGCGTTGACCGATGTCAAACTTGAGTACACCATGGATGCGCGCCTGCCTGAAGAGTATGTCAACGAGGTCAGCTTGCGCATGGAGGTGTATCAACGTTTAGGTGAGGCTGTCTCGTGGGAAGAGATCGATGCGATCTGGGATGAAGTGGTCGATCGCTTCGGCCCCCCGCCCATTCAGGCCCAATGGCTGTATCACATGTCAAGGATCCGCGTGTTTGCTTCCTTAAACAGCATCGTGGGATTGAAATTTGAAAAGGTGTCAGTGACTATTGAAAAGCAAAAAGGAAGCGACACCCAAATCCGCAAAGTGATGCTACCACCCGCAAAAGATCCGGCCGAATGGGAAAACAAAGTGATCGGCTTTCTGAAAGAGACCTGATTATAGAAGATGAGCTAACTCACAGTTTTCGTGATATTTTTTAACGCAAAGAAAAAACCAAGGTGCAAAGAAGCAAAGATATGATGAGTTCTTTGCTTCTTTGCACCTTGGTTTTTTCTTTGCGTTAAAA
>JAGVLX010000014.1 GCA_020054065.1 Parachlamydiales bacterium
ATTTTTTAGTAAATTCAACGCAGAGACGCAGTGACAGAGAGATCGCAGAGAAAATAAAATTTAATTTCTCTTGCGTCTCTCAGACTCTTCGTCTCTGCGTTGAATTTTCTTCTAGTTATCTGCCGTTAGGGGACTCCGAAGGGTCTGTTACGCTTTGTGTTGAATTTTTCTTGTTAAACTTTGTATTTGGTGGGGTCTGGCAAACCAGCCAAACTAAACGCCTCTTTCCTTAAAACACACGCATCGCAGATGCCGCAATGGTGGCTCAACGATGTTGGATCGTAGCAGCTCAACGTTAACTCTAATGGAACCTTTAAGGCATGGGCCAACGTTAAAATTTGCTCCTTTCGCATGTGAACTAAAGGGGCGACTAGTTTCGGCGCTTTTCCATTTTGCGCTTGCTGCGTTGCGACATTCAACACCTGTTGAAACGCATGGATAAATTCTGGGCGGCAATCCGGATAAGGAACGTGATCCATCGCATTTGGCCCATAGTAAATTTCAGAGGCGTCCATCATCTCGGCTTGCCCCATCGCATACGCCAAAAACAGGGTATTGCGGCCGGGAACATAAGTAGAAGGGATGCCTGCTTTAGCAATTTCCGCTGAAGAACGGTTTTGAGGGATTTTTTTAGCCGAAGCTAACGAGGAGCGAGCAAAAGCGCTGCAGTCTACTTTAATGATCTGATGCGGAACATTGTAAAAACGAGCAATCGCCTGCGCCGCACGCAATTCCAAACGATGACGCTGGCTATAATCAAAACTAAGAGTTGAACAAACACGGCCATCTTTAATCGCTTGCGCTAGAATGACTGCAGAATCGATTCCGCCGCTAATGAGAACAATCGCTTTATTATTATTTTTAGTCATAGGCGCTAAACTCCTTTCGTAGTAGGTGACCAGATATACTTATGCAGCTGCAGATTTAACCGGACAGGCAGGTGATCGTTTAATATCCATCGAACCAGTTCCTTGGGATCAATCAACCCATGCACGGGCGAAATTAAAAGATGATTCCCTTTTGCATAGAGATGGTAACGGGAGCAGACTTCCTTGGCAAAATCGTAATCCGTGCGGTCCTTGACGACAAATTTAATTTCATCGTGAGGACGTAAAAGCGCGAGGTTTTCCCAATGATTTTTATGACTCATCCCACTGCCGGGACATTTAATATCTAAAATAATATGGACGCGCGGATCTACTTTTGCCGTGCTTAACGAACCGCCCGTTTCTAAGCTGACGACATATCCTTGATCACAAAGCTGTTGCATCAATTCAATCACGTTACTTTGCAATAACGGTTCGCCTCCAGTGACACAGAGATGTTTATTACCGAACTCTTTAAGTTTATGTAAGATCGAATCAAATGACTGGAACTCTCCCCTCCCAAATGAATGCGGCGTATCGCACCATGTACAGCGTAAGTTGCACCCGGCCAAACGGATAAAACTACAAGGCAACCCGGCGAATGATGTTTCGCCTTGGATGCTTGAATAGAGTTCTATTAAGTAAAGCCCTGATTTTTCTTCTTCCATTGACGTTTTATTCACACAAAGAGATTCTTAAGTTCAAAATTCGAGTAAAATAAGGTGTTTTATTATACAGATCCGGTCTTAAAACGCGAGAAATTGATCAAGCGGCGCTAGTTTAAAATGAAACGCTTGATTATGATCGCAAAAAGAATGTTTAAAATATTAAATTAACTCCGATGCTTATGAATAAAAAACCGATTATCGTTGCCGTCACCGGTGGCGCCGGGCAAATCGCCTACGCGCTGCTTTTCCGAATCGCAGCTGGAGACCTATTTGGTCCGGACCAGCCCATTATTTTAAGAATTTTGGAGCTCCCTGAAGCGGTTAAAGCGTTAAGCGGCGTCTGCATGGAGCTTGAGGATTGCGCGTTTCCATTGCTGAAAGGATTGCAGTACGGTTCCGATCCGAAAGAAATTTTTAAAGATGCCGACTTTGCCATTTTGATCGGCGCTAAGCCGCGTGGACCGGGGATGGAAAGAAAAGATTTAATTTTAGACAACGCTAAAATTTTCGTTGAGCAAGGGAGAGCGTTAAATGAAGTGGCCTCTCGCACGGTCAAAGTATTGGTTGTCGGGAACCCCTGCAATACCAACTGCCTGATTGCCGCCGGCAATGCGCCCGATCTTCCTCCTGAAAATTTCCATGCCATGACGCGGTTAGATCATAATCGCGCTGTCAGCTTGCTGGCCAAACAAGCCAAGGCGGCTGTCATTGATGTGAAACATGTGATTATCTGGGGCAACCACTCATCGACGCAAGTGCCCGATTTCACCCAGGCCACCATCAAAGGGCAGTCGGTGGAGAACCTGATTCCCGACCGGCAGTGGCTTGAAAAAACCTTTATTGAAACGGTTCAAAAACGGGGCGCCGCCATTATCGAAGCCCGCGGAAAATCGTCTGCAGCCTCCGCGGCAAACGCAATCATCGATGCGATCAAAGCGTGGATCACCCCTACGCCTAAAGAGGAATGGTACTCTGCGGCAGTCCATAGCCGTAGCAATCCTTATGGCATCCATGAAGAATGCGTCTATTCCTTTCCTGTACGCACCAATACCCAAGGTAAAGTGGAGATTGTCGAAGGGTTACCAATGAACGCCTTTATTCAATCCAAAGCCAAAGCAACCGAAAAAGAACTGTTAGAAGAAAAAGAGATGGTCAAGCATTTATTGCCTAAACAAGCACCAACCCACGCAACCAAAAGCTAATGATGTTAACCAAGAGTGAACCCATGTCAGAAGTATTGTTTGAGATTACAAAAGATCAATTGGAATCAGGCTTAAGAGGATTTCCGATCGGCTACTGTGTGACTTCCTCCGTCGATCCGAATAAAGGATTGCATTATGCCGGAAAACCAGTCGATCAATTGGCTTTTAGACAGCCCGAAGAAGTGATCTTCCTTCTTTATTATGGAAAAGAAGGTTCACAGTCAGAGGTGGAGGCATTTAAGAAAGATCTGCAAAAACGGAGTCGTCTTGCTCCCGAGGTCGCCCAACATATCAAACTGCTGCCGCGCCAAGGGCATCCCATGAAGTTGTTGAGCTCGGCGCTGTTGATTGCCGGCATGTTTGAAAACAAGAATGATTACCGGGAAGATTGTTTAAATTTGATTGCACGTATTCCTGAGATTGTTGCCGTGCTGATCCGTCATCATGCCGGATGGGGTGACATCCAACCCTCCCAGCCTGAATTGGGATACATTGAAAATTTCACCCATATGCTCAATGTGCCAAACGGCAATACGCAAGAATTGAATGCGGCATTTAAATTGTTCAACGTTCTTCATTACGACCATGGAGGAGGCAACCTCTCTACTTTTGTCGGGAAAGCGGTGGCATCAGGATTGGAAGATATGTATGGCTCTCTTACAGCTGCGATGTGCGCATTAGCCGGCCCGCGGCATGGAAAAGCCAACCAAGATTCGCTGCAATTCGTCAAAGAGATTTTACAGGCGGTAGGAGAGAACGGCACAGAAGAAAATGTGGAGCAAGTAATTCGAAAATTGCTTGGCGATAATAAATTGGTCTTTGGATTTGGACATGCGGTCTTGCGGGTGGAAGATCCCCGTGCGACCGTCCTGTATAAATATGTTCAAGAGAAATACCCCGGTCATCCATTGGTCAAAATCACCAAATTATTACGTACCGCCGGACCAAAAGTATTGAAGGAAAATCCCAAAATATCTGATCCTTATCCGAACGTCGATGCGATCTCCGGCACGTTATTGTCGGTTGCCGGCTTCCCTTATCCCGAATACTTCACAGTTCTTTTCGGAATGGCGCGGGTGGTTGGCATCGGCATCCAAATCGTCTATGAACGGGTGGAAGCGCGCGACGGCAAGGGAACGCCTATTGTAAGGCCAAAATATCTATTTAAGGAACGATACAAAAAAAGCTGACATATGACTTTATCCGCACTCCAAACTAGTTTCAACCGCGCCCTCTATCTGTTGTTCTCACGTGCCAAGTTCTTGCTGACATTCGGAGCCTTATTGGTGTGCGGGTTTATCTATGTCTTTTTTCAAGGGATCGCTGTTGATAATGCGCCTTGGCTGCAACAATGCCTCACCTTTTTAGCCTTATTTATCGACGGCATGTTATTGATGGCGGTGGGCGTTTTGTTAATCCGCATCCATCATGATGAGATTAAGCAGCGGGAAGTGAACCTGCGCAATCTGATCTCCAACTCGTGGGAACTGCTCGTCGCGCCCTTTACCTATCTGCTCCCTTTTATCCTGGCATTCCTCATCCTATGGATTGTTCTTGGCTTGTTTGTTCTGCTTTATGAAATTCCGTTAGTCGGATCGTTTTTTGAAATCATCTTAGGGTTTGCCCCGTTCGTCATTCAATTCGTCGCTCTGCTCTTATGTTCGGCGCTCGTTGCTTCCTTATTTTTTGTCACGCCATTGCTGGCTTTAAAGGGTTGGCAAGGGATGCATATGTATCAGACATTTATGCAACGCCTGCAAACCGATTTATTTTCCCATTTGTTATTGCTGGTCGTGGGAATTATTCCGATTTTGTTTATTGTTTCCTTGCTTGTCTTGTCGGCATTTTTGACTGGTTTTTATGTCGAACCAGCTTGCACACCGCTCACATGCATCCTTCAAGGGTTTTTTATCATGATCCCGTTTGTTGCGTTATTGACCCCTTTCGTCATCTTCTTCTTCAACTTCAGCGCCGAAGCTCACGTCCTTTTGCAACGGCAAGCTGCGCCCCACGATAAGCACTCATGAAGATAGCCATCATCGGCGCTGGATTTTCGGGCCTTGCTATGGCGTGGCATTTTCTGCAATCTGCGCCTAACCCACAAATCACGTTATTTGATGCAAAAGGGATCGGTGGCGGAGCTTCAGGCTTGGCTGCGGGATTGCTCCATCCCTTTAGCGGAGCCCACGCCAAGTTGAATTGGATGGGCAGGGAAGGGATGGCAAGCACTCTAAAGTTGCTTAAAGCCGCAGCGGCGTTTGCGGGAGAAGAGTTATATCAACAGAACGGCATTTTGCGTCCCGCTGTCGATGAGGATCAAGTGAAGGATTATCGCCAATGCGCGGAAAAGTATCCCGAAACTTGTTGGCTGGATGTACAAGAGGTGCAAAAGCGGGTCAAGGGGATTGCTCCATTCCCGGCGTTATGGATTCAGGATGGCGTCGCCGTGGATTGTCCGCGTTATCTACAGGCCTTGTGGGCCATTTGCGCAGCTGCCGGGGGTGAATTTTTTCCGGTAGCCATTCAGCGGCTGGATGAATTGAAAGAGTATGATTGTGTGGTCGTGGCAGCTGGTGCGGCACTAATAAACTATCCCGAATTTCAGCATATCGCGTTGAAACCGCTTAAGGGGCAAATCTTATTGTTGGAGTGGCCTAAACAGGTGCCGCCGCTCCCATTTCCGGTTAATTCGTATATGTATCTGGTGATGGACCGCTCTCGCACTTTGTGCTGGGCAGGTTCCACGTTCGAGCGAAATGCACTTTCTGAAGCTCCAGATATGGAAACGGCCAAAGCGTTGATTCTTCCGGATGTATTCAAACTGATCCCGGATTTGGCACATGTTCCAGTCCGGCAATGCCTGGCAGGGATGCGGGCTGTCACTTCTGACCACAAGCCTTTGTATGGCAGGTTTGGTGATAAGCTCTGGGGCATTACCGGATTAGGGTCGAAAGGATTGCTTTATCATGCTTATTGTGCCGAACAACTAGTCAAAGAAATTCTTGATACATTATAGTGTCTCTTTACAAAGAGGTGAATGTGTTGGCGAATAAACTTAAACGCGAGCTGCGTAATTTTTTACTCGTTATTGTGCTGGGTGTGATCAGCGCTTTTGTGGTGACCTACTTTTTCATTCATCAGTTTGGGGCAACAGGACGGTACCAAGTGAAGAATGCGTTGTTATCACCCGCGACCATCCCGGATTTAAATTATAATGACTACAATCCCAAGACAAGTGCATTCGACCGGTACGTGTTTATGCAGGTCGAATTTGAATATTTTTCGCCGGAACAAAATCAGTGGGTGCGTCAAAAACTCGATCTAGATACCTATGCGAAGATCTATCAGCTGATCGAGAAGGATCAAAGCGTCGATCCGGTGACTGAGGAACAGACTTCGCAATATAGTGTGCAGCCGGCGCGTTTGGTGATATCTGTTAAAACGGAAAGCGATGCGAAATGGCAGGAAGATGTTAAAGTGTTTCAGACCGTTGAATTTGCTCAGAAAGGCAATGGCTATCGGGTGGGGTTGCATGAAGATAACCCCGGCGTTCAGTGGGCCTATTTTGAACACCCTGGCATCTATCAGAAGATCCTTGAATTGCTGACGAAAAATATTACTCATTGAATTGACATAAAATTATTTTACAATTTTTTACGCAAAGCGAAACAGGCCCTATCGGCCCCCTACCGGAAAATAATAACGAGTTGTAATTGTAATATTTCGCAAAAAATTCAACGCAGAGAAAAAGCAGAGGCGCGAAGAACGCAGAGAAAGGAATTCATTTCTCTGTGCCTCCCTACCTCTGCGTTGAATTTTTTAAGGCAACTTAACCAACTAAAATATAATGAGATAAAATTTGTTATTTAGGAGATAAAACCAAGAGGTAAAGCGGCTAAGAAAAACAAATATCTTTTACCATATATAGGAATAAGTCTGGTCATTATTCGCATTAACCTTTGCTTCTTTGCTCCTTTGCGATAAAATTTATTATTATGCTTCACCGATTTTTGTTTTTAGGGACTGGCGGGTCGATGGGAATTCCTGTTCTAGGCTGCAAATGTCCGGTTTGTACCTCCAACGATCCGCATAACACACGCTACCGCTCCTCGGCACTCGTCAAAATCGGCGGCCTCAACCTGCTCATCGATGCGGGTCCCGATCTGCGCGCCCAGCTGTTCCATCATAAAGTCGACCATCTCGATGGATTGCTGCTGACTCATCACCATTATGACCATACGGCCGGATTAGATGAAATCCGCGCTTTCAACATGCACATTAAAAAACCCATCCCGTGCCTATTATCCCAAGATACTTACGAGGAC
>JAGVLX010000085.1 GCA_020054065.1 Parachlamydiales bacterium
ATTCAATTTCGTGTAATCATAAACCTGAAAGTTGGAGATATAGTAAAATATTTATTAAACAAAAAACGAGAGTAGTCCCTCTAATTACCACCGAGACACTGAGATCTGTGAGGGGGAGTGAGTTGGGGAGATGTTCTAACATAAACTGCAAGTTTGGGCAAAACTTCTCAGTTTCTCATCTTTCCTCATTGGTCTCAGTGACTCAGTGGTTTTATGCAAAAATGTTGTCCATTATCTGAAGAGCGCCAAGACAATCCCGGCTAACACAAGGCTCACCAAATAATAGCCGACATCAATAAAGTAGCTCACAATCGATTTGCCGGCCCAGATCACTCCAGCAAACTGCGTCGAGGCAATAAACCCAAGCCAAACAAAGAATCCGACTTTCGCTCCGTCATACAAACTGCCGACCGGCAAGACCCGGATAAAGGCTCCTAGGATTAAACAGATTAAAAATCCGACGAAAACAGCGCCTCCATAGCTAATGGGAGAGGGCTTTAAGGTGTTCGTGTCGAGCCCGTGCGATCTCGCCCAAATGTTTCCAAATAAAGCCGGCGAGTACCAGAATCCGCCAATTACGACTGTCAATACAGTTGCTAAAATAACTCCCAGCCAATTCACATCAAGATGAAACATGTTCCTCCATAAAATCGATTCATTCATAAAAAAAAGCGGTGAGGTCATCACCGCATCATAGACTCACATTGTCTTATATAATTTTTTCTTTAAGGCATCAAGACTGTGTCGATCACATAAATCACTCCATTCGAACCTTGGATGTCCGATTTTGTGACGGTGGCGTTATTGATTTTGATCTTTCCACCTTCAGCTGTGATGTTGACTTCTTTGCCGTTTACGGTTCTTTGTTTTGAGGTTTTCAAAGCGCTGGTCGGTAGCTTGGAAGTGAGGAAATGGAAAGTGAGAATGGTTTTGAGCTTTTCTTTGTTTTCTGGTTTAAGCAGTTCTTTCCAAGTATTTTGTGGCAATTTCGCAAAGGCATCGTTGTTGGGAATGAATACAGTATAGGGACCGGCGCCTTTTAAGGTATTCAAAAGATCAGCTGCTTTAATAGCATTTAAGAAAGAACTAAAATTAGGATTATTGGAAGCGACTTCTGCCAAGGTTTGGGTAGCTGTTGCAGACCCCCCTGTGTTTTTTTGTGTTTGCATAGATTCCTCCTGGTTAGGATTAACAAACAAATTTCATCTTAGGGCAATAATACGGCATCGATCACCTGGATGACGCCGTTGTTTCCTTGAATATCCTTTTTAGTGACATTAGCATTATTGACTTGAATGCCGTTGCTGTTGGCTGTGATATTTAACTCTTTGCCATTGACTGTTTTAGCTTTCATGGTTTTCATGTCGGCCGCTAAAATTTTGCCGGGGATGACATGATACAGCAAGACGGTTCTTAACTTGTCTTTGTTTTCGGGTTTCAGGAGTTCTTGTAAGGTTTCGGGAGGAAGTTTTGCAAAGGCGTCATTGTTAGGAGCAAAAATGGTAAATGGACCTGGCCCCTGAAGAGTGGTAATTAGATCGGCGGCTTGTAAGGCTTGGATGAGGGTGCTAAAATTCGGATTGTTGGTGGCGATATCAATTAAGGTCATGTTATTGTTTTTCGCAGAGCTCATCAGTTGCGGATCGATATTGACTGATGTGTTGTAATTTCCATAAGTCGCTTCGAGGTGAGCGAACATTCCACAGGCAAGGGCAATTGTCAGGATTAAAAGATTCATTGATTTTGTCTCCATGTCCTTATGAATGAATTGTTCTTTTTGTATATTAAAAATTTTTTATTTGCAAATTTTGTAGGGTTATGACGATAAAGGAAAAGATGTAAAAAGGATGCTCCATGTTTGTTTCCCAGGATGAACAACAGCAACAGGATACGCACTCTCAGCAGGTGGCGGCAATTCTTGGTCAATTGAAGGGAAAAAACTTACGTAATGAATTTAAAACAATTAGCTTACAACAAAATTCCTATCCTAATCTTGTCAGAGGTAATCAGTACAAGAAAGGGGGAACCCATATTGATATTGGGCGCCTCAATCAAATCTTAGAGATAAATGTAAAAGAGTTAACAGCTTGGATTGAACCGCGCGTGACGATGGAAGAGTTGGTTGATGCAACACTTTCACTGGGCGTGTTGCCTCCGGTCATTCCTGAATTTAAGACGATTACGGTTGGCGGTGCCATTAGCGGATCGGCCTTGGAAAGCAGTTCCCATGCACATGGGCAATTTAATGATATATGCTTAGCGTACGATGTATTGTTGGGGAATGGAGAGATCGTTCGGGCAAGCCCTGAGGAAAATGCGGATCTATTTTACAGTATTTCAGGCGCTTACGGATCGTTGGGCATTATCCTCAGGGTGAAGCTTAAATTGATTCCGGCCAAACCTTGGATTGAACTGACCTACCGCCGGTTTGATGATCATGCGCAGGCGGTTTCGTATATGAGCAATCTGCACTATAACAAAAGCGGACCGGAATTCATTGAAGGGATTGTCTTTCAGCGGACGAATACTGTAGTGATTTCGGCAAAATTTGCTACTCATCCTCCGGGTGTAGGTGATCCGGTCTTATCATTAAGTCGTTATTATAGCACCTTGTATTTTCAACATGTGTTGGGTTTGAGCGAGACATTGCCTAACCACGCCATGCGGCGTGAATTGATTGCGACGAAAGATTATTTATTTAGGCATGACCGTGGAACTTTTTGGATGGGTGCGTATGCGGTGCATGGGTGGTTGTTGTCGTTATACACATTGGAACGCTTCATTGTTTTGCCGGCAGGGATCAAGAACGCATTGATTAAGAAGATCGACATGGACCGCTGGGAGCCGGGATTGCCGGGACCTTTATTTCGATTTTTGTTTGGCTGGGCGCTTTCCAGTAAGCGGTTGTATAAAGTGTTGCATACGGGGAATGAGCGTTGGTTTGAGAAGAATTTTGTCGTCCAGGATTTCTATATTCCAGAGAAATATGTTTCTGAGTTTGTCCATAAAACATTGAAAGAATTTGCCATCACGCCTCTATGGCTATGTCCTGTGAAGGCAACAACGACGCCGCAACTATTTTCCCCTCATTATGTGGCGCAAAAACCGCACGCATTGGTTTTTGATGTCGGTGTGTATGGAATTCCCCGCAAAGGGATTACCGGCGCGCAAGCTGCGCAGCAATTGGAGAAGCTAACCCTTCAAAAAGAGGGGCGGAAAATGCTTTATACGCATTCCTTTTACTCCCCAGAAGAGCTATGGAAGATTTATTCGTTTGGAGACTATCAAAAATTACGTCAGAAATACCATGCAGAAGGTGTCTGGACCGACTTTCAACACAAAGTCCTTTAGAATTTATCGCAAAGAAGCAAAGGAGCAGAGTATATATATACATCATTTCTTGCCCCTTTGCTTTTTTGCGATAAAATTAATGCATTTCAGTTCGGTGACGTCGGCTGTAGCCAAAATAGATCACAAGTCCGATCGCTAGCCAAACGAGCAGCCGAATCCAGCTGTCGATATCGAGGGAGACCATCATGGCCAAGCAAATGCCGATTCCTAATAGCGGCACGACCGGCACCCATGGCGTTCGAAATGGCCGGGGAAGCTGAGGATCGGTCTTCCGCAAAATGATCACTGCTGAACACACGATGACAAATGCTAGCAAGGTGCCGATGCTTGTCATGTTTCCGACCAGGCTGATCGGGGCAAACGCTCCAAACAGGCTCACAAATATCATGAGCGCGATATTTGAAAAATAAGGTGTATTAAAGCGGGGATGGATAGTTGCGAACTGAGGCGGGATCAAATGATCACGCGCCATGCAATAGAAGATGCGGGATTGGCCATACAACAGCACTAGCAGGACGGAGGTAAATCCAGCTAAAATCGCGGCTTTTGTCAGCCAGTTGAACCACCAATACGGGGTTTGATTGACCGCTACAGCGACGGGTGCGGCGACTCCCAGCTCTTTATAGTTGACCATTCCAGTCAACACATGGGCAAACAAAATGTAAAGAATTGTACAAATGATCAACGAGCCGATAATGCCGCGCGGCATGCTTTTCTGAGGGTTAATCGTTTCTTGTGCAGCTGTCGACACCATATCAAAACCGATATAGGCAAAAAATACGATCCCTGCCGCCCGCAGAATGCCGCTCCAGCCGAAATGGCCGTATTCTCCGGTGTTGGGAGGAATAAACGGCGTATAATTTTCCGGATGGATGAAGCTATAGCCAAGTCCGATGAAGAGCAGAACGATTGCGACTTTGATGGTCACAACGATGGCGTTGATGCGTGTCGATTCACGGATGCCTAAGATCAATAGGCCAGTAATAGCCATGACAATGAGAACGGCGGGGATGTTGATGAGGCCGCACACTTTTTGTCCATTCTTTAAAACGACGCATTGCCAGGGGGACGCTACGATTTGTTCGGGCAGATGGATGTTGAAATCTTCCAGCAAGGAGACGACATACGCGGACCAGCTGATTGACACCGTTGCTGCGCCGACGGCGTACTCTAGAATTAGGTCCCAGCCGATAATCCAGGCCATGAACTCTCCCATGGTGGCAAACGCATAGGTATAGGCGCTGCCTGCTACAGGGATCATGCTGGCGAGCTCGCTGTAGCATAAGCCCGCAAAAGCGCATCCACAGGCGGCGATGATGAAAGAGAGAACAATGGCGGGTCCGGCATTGTGCGCAGCGGCAATTCCGGTGATCGAAAATAATCCCGCTCCAATGATCGCTCCGATGCCCAAAAGGATCAGATCGGACGTTTTTAGCACTCTGCGCAGATGATGGGTTCCCAGTTCTGCCTGCGCCTCGATTTCGGCGATCGGTTTACGGGTAAAATAAGCCATGGTTGTTATATATCGGTTTTTATGCTGAAATGGAAACATAAAAATGGATCAATCTATGGATCAAGAACAACTGTTGGCAGGAGCGCAGCAAGCTGCCTTGGAGGGCGGTAAAGTGTTGCTTCAATATTGGGGCAAGCTCAAGGATATCCGTGAAAAGGGGCATGCCGGAGATTTAGTGACGGAAGCGGACCGTGCATCGGAAGAGGTGATTCTGGCCTATTTGAAACACCATTTCCCGATTCCCATTTTAGCTGAAGAATCGGGGATGCATCAGCTCAAAGAGGCCGATTATCTGTGGGCTGTAGATCCTTTGGACGGGACGACCAACTATGCGCATCAATTTCCCTTTGTGGCAGTTTCGATTGGATTGCTGCATAAAGGGGAGTCGATTGTAGGAGTGGTTTACAATCCGGTGATGAATGAGCTGTTTGCCGCGATGAAAGGAAAAGGGGCTACCTTAAACGGACAATCGATCCAGGTATCTAAGACAACGAGCATTCAACGCAGTCTATTGGTAACGGGTTTTGCTTACGACCGACGTGAAACTAGCGATAACAACTATCCGGAATTTTGCCAGATGACTAGTTTGTCGCAAGGAGTGCGCCGTTTAGGTTCGGCGTCTATCGATCTAGCATATGTCGCTGCAGGGCGTTTTGACGGCTATTGGGAACGGGGGTTGCGCGAATGGGATATGGCCGCGGGGGTATTGTTGGTCGAAGAAGCGGGCGGGCGGGTAAGCGGATATGCCAATCAAGCCTTTGATCTGCATTCTGGCCGTGTCCTGGCTAGTAATGGTTTCCTACATCAAGAACTTAGCAATGAGCTTCAGAAAGTCGCTAGAAAATAAAGATGACTTTTGTACGTCCTGTTTGTCGTGGATGTCGTGTCAGTCCTGTCTCAATTATATCAAAGTGGACTTTGATTTTTCCCCGGCGATTTCTTTCACATATTTGGGTACGGCATAGCCCGGCAGGGATTCGGTCAATTGGCGGATAAGCGCATGGCCAACGGTTTCGGGAACTTCAAAATGCGCCGACCCTTGCACTTTGTCCAGCTGATGTAAGTAGTAGGGGAGAATTCCCTGGTCGACTAGGGTTTCGCACAGCTCTTTTAAGACTGCGAAGCGATCGTTGACACCTTTTAGCAAGACGCTTTGATTGAGAAGTGTAATTCCAATGGCTTGCAGCTGTTTCAAGGCGCGAAAGATATCTTCATCCAACTCCCGCGGATGGTTTACATGAATCACTACCCACACCTGCTTGGAAAGGGTTTTTAAGAGGCTTAATAATTCTTCATCGATCCGCTCGGGAATGCCAATGGGAAAACGGGTGTGAAAGCGGATCCGTTTGACATGCGGGATTGCATTTAACCGCAGCAAGAGGGACTTCAAGGTTTCGTTGCTTAATGCCAACGGATCTCCACCGCTTAAGATGATCTCAGACAGCGTTGGGTCGGCAGCAATCGCATCCATTTCGGCATCAAACGCTGGCGTGGGGGCATAGTCGTAGTTTTGGCGGAAACAATAGCGGCAATTCATGGCACAGGCGCTTGTGCAAACTAATAACGCACGTCCTTCATACTTTTGAAGCAGCTTGGGCCCTTTTTTAAACGACGCATCGGCCACCGGGTCGGCAGAAAATCCGGCTTCCTGTTTCAATTCCGCTTTTAGCGGTAAGAACTGTTTCAGAATGGGATCTTCTAATGTGCCTTTAACAATTTTTTCGGCTAACCGTTTAGGTAAATTCAGGGGGAAAGCCGTTTGCACGAGGATCTGTTTCCGCAGTTTTGGGGAGAACTCCAGAAAATCGGCAAGTTTGTCCCAGCGTGAAAAATTTTCCCGCTGGATTTGGCGCCATAACGGCTGATTGGTTGCGTGCATAGGAAAAAATTAAATTTGTGAATAGTTTAGCAGATCATTAGATAAAATTAAAGAACCAGGACATACGACAGACAGAAACAAGACAATTTTTAATTGTCTTATTAGGCCGGTACCGGGCAGGTCAATTCGATCGGAACGCGCTCGGTTTTTTGCTCTTCAGGCATGATCCGATGGATATCGGCGCCTAAGTGCGAAAGCTTATTCACGAGGTTTTCATAGCCCCGGTCTAAGAAATTGGTCCCGGTTAAACGGCTAGTTCCCGATGCGATCATCGCTGCCATCACATAGGCAAAACCAGCCCGGAGATCAGGAATGGTAATATCTTTACCGATTAAGGGAGTGGCCCCGCGGATCACCACGCTATGATTGAAGCTTTGGGAGTTAAACCGGCACAGTTTGCATCCTAAGCAAGAACGGAATTGGGCAATGTCGGCTCCCATTTCCACCAATGTCTCAGCATACCCAAAACGGTTTTCATACACCGTTTCATGCACAACCGACGATCCGGTTGCCTGCGTCAATAAGACGACGAACGGCTGCTGCCAATCGGTCATGAAGCCTGGATGCACATCGGTTTCCAAGTGGATGCCCCCTTGAATCGGTCCATCGTAGAAAAATTCAATCCCATTGTGCTTAATGTCAAATCCACCGCCGATTTCACGCAGTTTGTTTAAAAAAGTCACCATATGCAGGTGTTGAGCGCCTTCGACAAACACGCGTCCTTTAGTGCTGATGGCCGCCATCCCTAATGAAGCCGCGACAATGCGGTCTGGAATGACTGTGTGCTCCACTTCGTAAAAACGGCGTGTGCCTTGAATGCGGATTGTCCGGTCGACATCCAGCGTGATAATAGCTCCTAACTTCTGCAAGAACAGGATCAAATCCACCACTTCCGGTTCGATGGCGGCGTTTTTGATGACAGTGATGCCTCTGGCGGTGATGGCGGCTAAAACCGTGTTCTCGGTTGCGCCGACGGAGGGATAGGGGAGGGTAATCGTCGTCCCTTTCAGTCCATTGTGTGCGTGGGCGAGGTATGCGCCCTCTTTTTTCATTTCGCGGTATTCAATGGTGGCTCCTAATAGCTTGAGAGCCTCGATATGAAAATCGACTGGACGTTTGCCGATGGCGCAGCCGCCCACGGTTGGAACAATAATATCGTCCTCAGTACGTCCTAAAAGGGCACCGATCATTAAGATAGGAATGCGGTTCGATCCGGAGAACCGTTGCGGAATATAAGAGGTCTTTAACTCTTTGGTCACCACTTCCATGACGCCAGTTTCGCGGTCCCAATGGATCTGTGAGCCGATTTCGCGGCATAACTCGACGGTAATTTCCACTTCACCGATATTTGGCACATTATAGAAGACCACTTTCTTATCCGAGAGCAACGAGGCCACAAGTAACTTAGTGATGGCATTTTTCGCTCCACCTGCTGTCACCTGCCCTCTGAGGGGATTTCCGCCTGTTATTTTTAAAAGCTCCATAGGTCTTTTCTCTTTGGCCAAATATCTTTCTAACATAACTTTCCGCTGAATGTTTCGGTCGATGTTTAAATTACTGTGATATGCAAATTCTTTTGGTTATGCAAAAAATTTGTGAATCAAATCCTTTTTTGATTCCAAGAAAAAAGTAAACAAACGTTGGAAATTAATAAAGATAAATTTTCAAAAATTTTAAATTTTTCTTCAAAAATGTAGAGAGGAGGGCGCAGTTAGACCGCGATGATTTCTAACGGGATCGGATGTTTAGCAAAATATTATTATTTATTGCTCAAACATATCAAATCCCGGAAAAAACCTGAACGAGTGTAAATAATAAATAATATTTATTATTAGGAAATGTTAGTTTAATTTAAAATTATAAATAGAATTTCCGTTGATTTCTATCTCGTTTTTCGAGCATCATCATCTATACCGAATACGAATTAAGGAGATAGGAATGACTAAGCGCTCGTTTATTAGAACCGGAATCGGGCAGGATAGCCATCGATTTTTACCGGAAGATACGAGTAAGCCTTGCGTGATGGGAGGCTTAATCTTTGAAGACGTGCCTGGATTCAATGCAAATTCGGACGGCGACGTGGTGTATCATGCGATTTGCAATGCCATCAGCAGCGTGACGGGGATTTTGATTTTAGGCGCAATTGCGGATGATCTTTGTTTAAAAGATGGGATTACCGATAGCGAAGTGTATTTGAAAGAAGCGATTAAAACACTTGGGGATCAGAAAATCAATCACATTGCGATTACCATCGAAGCAAAGCGTCCGAAATTTAAGAAAAAGATTTTGCCGATGCGCGAGAATATTGCGCGTGTAATGGGAGTAGCGATCAGCCAAGTAGGCATTACGGCTACATCAGGCGAGGGACTGACCGATTTCGGCTGCGGCGACGGCATCCAGTGTTTCGCGATCATTACCACCGAAGAGTGGGTTTAACTAGTAAACATCTTTTAGAAAACGCTTTTGCTGACGCAGCTCTTTAATGTACGCCTTGGCGCCTTGTTCATCTCGATTGCCTTGTTGCATGACGATGTGATGCAAGGTCGCTTCCACATCTTTGGCCATCCGTTCTGCGTCGCCGCAAAGATAGAGATACGCGCCGTTTTGAAGCCACTCGAATACCTCTTTGGCATGCTCCAGAAGGCGATGTTGCACATAGACTTTGTGCGCTTGATCACGGGAAAATGCGGTTGTTAAAATCAACTTGCCCTGTTTCGCCGCTTCCTGCCAAAATCCTTCATAGAAAAAATCGTGAGCGCGGTTGCACTCGCCAAAAAACAGCCAATTTTTTCCTGGTGCGCTGCGGGCTACCCGTTCTTGTATAAAGGCGCGGAAAGGGGCGACACCCGTGCCTGGGCCAATCATAATAATGGGCGCATGATTATCTTCAGGCAACGTAAACCCATGGTGGGGCTGCACATACATGGGAACAGCCGCTTCATGCATCGGAGCGATATGGACGAGGTAGTTGGTCGCTACGCCATGCCTTAAGGTCCCATCGCTTTCG
Organism: Parachlamydiales bacterium; assembly: GCA_020054065.1. Classification (GTDB taxonomy): domain Bacteria; phylum Chlamydiota; class Chlamydiia; order Chlamydiales; family JAEYWL01; genus JAGVLX01. Next base: position 9,751 of record JAGVLX010000085.1, read on the forward strand.
TATTTGACTAAAGCCACTGTCAGGTGCACTTCATTGCCGACCATCTTCTGCGAGGAGGCGATTGAATAAAAGCGCGGCAGCAATGGCATCAGCAAATGGCAGAGCTCTTGCGGGGTAAACTGCACTTCCGGATGTTCCTGTAACAGCTTCCACAGTTCGCGGTGGGCGACGTACTGTTTGAAATTTTCTCGTGTCCCTTTTTCTAAAAGGTGATGGAGCTGATCTTTTTTTTCGGCATGCGGATGGCGCGCGGCAATCTCCATCACGAGTTTGCGGCTGAACTCGGTGATGTTCGCTTTTTTGGTGAAAAATTCACGCAGGGGCCACTCTCCGGTCTTTTGCGCATCGGACACCATTTCATTGCCGGTGCAGTTTAACGCTGCGAGGGTGCGCTGGACTAAATCGGGATCGTTATCAGGACAAATCGCGATGCAATCGCCCACGTGATATTCGATATTCGAACCGTTTAAGTCTAAGACAATATGCTGCGTATTTTTAACCGAGTGAGGGCTGCTTAAAGAATATCTTTCGGTCACCTTTGCGATGAAAGGATTCGATTTGGTGTAGGTTTGAGGTGTGCGTTGCATAAGCAAAAGTATATAGGTTAAGAAAAATAAACGCTATAGGGTAAGCGTATGTGAAGCGTGGATTCCATTGGGAACGACAAGTCCAGGATTGCCGCTGGCATCAAGTTTCTCAAAATCAATCGCAGCGTACTCTTCAGGCAATTTTTTTAGCTTATTATTTTTTACGGTTAGCAGCTTTAAAGTCTTGATGGCTGCAAGTTCCGCAGGCATCTCTTCTAGTTGATTATCGTTAAGTTTTAAGGAAACGAGTTGCGTCGCTTGACTGATTGCGGCGGGTATCTTTTTTAGCTGATTTTTACATAAATTAATGTGTTGAAGCTTGGGCAGGCGGAGTAAGATTTCTGGAAACTCCGTAAAGACATTTTTAAATAAGGAAATAAAAGTGAGTTTCTCAAATTTCAACACTTCGGGAGGAAGTTCGCTGAGTTGAACGTTATCAAAATACACCGTAGCTGTGCTGGGAGTGGGTGCCTCATTCAGCTTTGCACGCACATGATGGGCGGATTCAAGATCATTTGATCGTTTAGACGCGGCTTGGGGAGTTTTGTCGGCAATTACTTTTGTGACTTCTGTATTTTTGCAAAACGTTAATAACTGGCGAGCTTCTTGAGTCATGATTTTTAAATAAAGAACGCTTTTTGGAGGTTCCTTGCCTGAATGCTTGGCTTTGAAGCTCTCGACGAGCACAGATTGTGTGTGGTGATATCTTTCGGCTCCGAGTTTTTTCGCGATCTCTTTTAGGGCGTTTTCCGCTACCCGTTCAATAAAGGCATTGATGCGTTTGCCGGTCGTCCGTTTTTGGAGTAATTCGTGCGTAGGTAGGTGTTGAAAAAATAAAGCTCCTAGGTCGACTGGAAAATTAGCATCCATTAGCATCATCCTTAAGTTTTTTTAAAGAAGTAATGTTAAAATATTTTATATTAAAAGTCAATTGTTTTTAGTAATTAGATTTTAAGTTTATTTAGGATAGAGCCAGTTTCCCCTCGGAACGAAGGAGAAGGTTGTTGTGGAAAACCGCCTCTATCCGTTACACTTGTGCCATCATTTTTGCGTAAGGAAAGATGGCTGAGTGGCCGAAAGCACGTCCCTGCTAAGGACGCATACCCCTAAAGGGTATCGAGGGTTCGAATCCCTCTCTTTCCGATGTTTTTGAGCGGCAACTCACTCAATTCACCACTGAGCCACAGAGATCACTGAAGAAATATGAGAGAATTGAGGGATTTAAAAATCCTACCCCTTGTCGAACATTTCAAAGGCAGCAGTCTGAAGTATAACCAAAGACCTTAAAAGCCAAAGCATTAACAGGCTCTCCCTTATCTCACTCCTTCTCAGTGTTCTCTGTGACTCTGTGGTTTAAGCACTTTTGGAACGGAAACCCACCAGCGAGATGACGTAGGCCACTCCCGCTAAAAAGGCAATCGTAGCCCCTACGGGCCAATCGAGATAATAGGCGAACCCCGTGCCTGAAAAGCAAAATACCGCGCTGATGAGCACGGCAATCAGCATCATGTGGGACAGGCGAATTGTGAAGAGGTTGGCGATCGCCGCCGGGATGGTGAGCATGGTCATGACGAGAATGATCCCCACTACCTGGATAAGTAGAACAATCGAAACCGCCGTTAGAACTAACAGCAAGAGGTAAAGGGTGTTAACTGGGACCCCCTGTAGAGCAGCCTGTTCTTCATCGAAGCAGATTGCTAAAAATCGTTTATGCTCACATAAAACAATGGCGATCACGATAAGGTCCAGGATGCAGAGCAGGGTTAGGTCCTGAGGGGTAACCCATAAGATGTTCCCGATTAAGAAATTGGTGAGCTCGACATTAAAGCCCGGAGTCTGGGAGATGAATAACACCCCGGTCGCCATCCCGATTGACCATAGGGCGGCAATCACGGTATCTTCCCGCTGCCGGTAATGCAGATGAATCCACCCGATGATCAGGGCCGAAAGAATCGCCGCAATCAGCGCTCCCCAAAGGGGTGTCGCCCATTCGATTCCGCGTGCACGCTCGAGCCAGATGCAAAAGCCGATTCCACCCAGGACCGAGTGCGAGATGCTGCCGCTAATAAAGACAATCCGTTTGACCACCACATACGATCCAATAATACCACTGACCACCGAAGCCACCAAACCGGCAAAGACCGCCGCCAGAAGCAGAGGATTGGTCATTAAAGCTTCAAAAAAAGACATTTCGATCATGGATTTTTCTTTTCCTGACTGGAGTTGAAAGCGCTTTTAACTAAAGGCGTGTGGTAGACCCCTAACGCAAAATGTTCGCACACTTCGGCAGGATTTAACGTCGATACTTCGTTTTGCACAAGGATCACCCGCTGCACATCTTGGATGATCGTGCGGATATCGTGAGTCACCATCAATAAGGTGATTTCGTTGCGCAGCGAGGCTAAAATTTTATGGATCTCTGCTTCGGAGTGGGAATCCACGCTGGCAGTTGGTTCGTCTAACAGAAGCAGTTTGGGACGGGAGACAATGGCGCGGGCGATCAAGACCCGCTGCGTTTGCCCAAGCGACAAGGTGCCGAATTGACGGTTCTGAAATTCCCGCAAGCCGACTTTATCCAGAGCACACAACGCATCTTCATGATCTTTTTTTGAGAAGCGCCCATACCAAGGCAGCCGGTGCAACAATCCGCCTAAGACAACCTCTAAGACGGAAATAGGAAATTGACGGTCATGGCGCAGGGTTTGGGGGACATAGGCCAGGAAATCGGTCACGTCGGCCGTCGGTTTTCCGTAGAACAAGATCTTCCCATGAGTCGGCTTTAGAAAACCCAGGATCAGTTTAAACAGGGTCGTTTTTCCGCCTCCGTTCGGGCCGATGATTCCCACATACTCCCCTTCGTCAATATGGAACGAAACATTTCTTAGGACCGGAAACCCGTCGTAAGCAAAGGAGACATTCTCGAAGGCAAGGATAGGTGGCATTGACATGGGGTTATTTTGAGGGAAAGGCTATTTTTCAGCAAAATGTAATGCGATCGAACGCATGGAATTAAAATAATCTTCGGAATAAGGGTCTAACGAGACTACCTGGGCGTTTAAGTAAGAGGCGATCAGCTTGGCGCCCTTGTTGCTATACTGGGGCTGGGTAAAAATCGTTTTGATTCCATGGGTGCGCGCTTCATTCAACACGCTTGTCAGCTGCTGGGGAGTCGGGTCCCGCCCTTCAAATTCAATGGAGAGCTGGGTGAGGGTGTACTCGCGGCAAAAATACGCATATGCCGGATGGGAGACCATGATAAAACGGTTTTGAAGTGGAGCCAGGGCGTTGTTGATCTCTTGGTCTAAGGCTTGCAATTCTTGAAGCAGGGTTTCAAGATTTTTGGTGTAAAGGTCGGAGTGTTGAGGCAGGAGTTGAATCAGCCCTTTGGCAATGGTACGCGCTTGAATTTGGGCGATCTTCGGGCTTAGCCATAGGTGTAGGTCGGCGCTATCAACGCCATGGTGGCATTCGGCTGCGTGGCAATGGTGGCCGTAAATGAGCTGAACCCCTTGGCGTAGATCGATCACCTGCATCGCAGGGTTATTGTTTTTAATCGCGGGAAGGGCGCGTGTTTCGAACGGTTCGCCCATAATGAACCAAAGCGCGGCTCTGCCTGCCTCCAGGGTTTGTTTAGGAGTCGGTTCAAACGTGTGGGAGCTTGCTGCCGGGGGAACCAGCAACGCTATCTTGACGGTATCGCCGGCGATCCGTTCCACAAAAAATTTATAGGGAGCCAGCGTGACTAAGACAGTGGGTTTAGCCGCAATGGTTTCATTCGCAGTTAAGATGCCGGTGAGGAATAAGAAGGAAAAAAGAATCGTTTTGAACATGGGATTACTATAAAGAAGAAAGGTTTAAAATTCAAATATTTATAAGACGGTTTGAAAGTTTACCCCCGAGCCAGGGATATCAATGAGGAGGGTGAGATTGGGAGATAATTTTAACAAAAAACTGATAAAAGATGGTCTTCGGCGTTTAGTTGGGTCGCATTTCTCAATTTCTCGCATTCTCTCACTGATCTCAATGACTCAGTGGTTTTATGCAATAACGCCTAATTTCGTTGAATTCATTCCCGATTTCAACTAGAATCGTTCGCTATTGGAAGAGTGTCCGAGTGGCCGAAGGAGCACGCCTGGAAAGTGTGTAAACGTGAAAGCGTTTCGTGGGTTCGAATCCCACCTCTTCCGCCAATTCTCCACGATTTATCTGTTCTTAATGCTTCTGTTTTACAATAGATGGCATGTCTACGCTTGAAATAAAAGAAGAGTTAAAATTCGAAGCGGCTTGGATGGTTTTCGATAAGCCGTCTGTGCCTTCCGTAAAAAAATACATTGACGCACTTGCCAAACACGGAATCTGGTTTGATGAATTTTTGGACCTTACCCTTTCAAAATCTGATTCTCAAGCGGATTTACTTCCCGTTATCCACGCCATTTTTCAAAAATTGGATCTTACCATTTCCTCAGAAGAGGAAGCTCTGAAGATCATTTTAAAAAAACAGCTATTGCCGATTGCTCAAAAAAGGGTCGATCCGATTGAGGGGATGAGTCTCATCATGAATCAAATCTACTATATTGCGAATATTCCGGCGCGTTCCGAAAAAGTGATTGGGGACACCCTTGGACTGGAAGATCTTGTGGGTTTGTATTGGACTTATCTCGATCTTGATGAGCTTGATCCTGAGGCTATCTATGGAGGCAAGCCGGTCTCGTCGGTCATCATGGAAATCAAAAACGACATCGTTAATCACGCCAACGCGTGGTTAAAAAAACACTCTCTTTAATTTCACCGCAAAAACAAAGCGATTTTTCCGAAGGCCGCATTTGAGCGATGTTCTAAGGATCGCGATCTGTACGAAATTTGCTCAAAGCTGCATCGACAATACCTTCTGGACTGCCGCGCTCCACATATTGCTTCCGCAAGTAGTGGGCATCGCTCCCGGCATGCGAGATAAATCTCAATAGCTCCAGAGCTGCCATCGAACCAAGCGATTGGGCGTCCGGTTCAATTTTTCGCAAGGTGGCGAGAATATCTTCGCGAATTGACAACGTCTCATACGATTGGGGATGGATGATCGAGCCTTCCAGCCCGAAGCGGCATGCTTGAAAGCGATTGTAGTTATAGACGAGATAGTCATCCTCGGTCGGCAGGGAGTCTCTGCGCTCGAGCAAATATTTGCATAAGGATTGCATGTAGCCAGCAAGCGCTGCTGCACGTTCAACGGTTAGGGGAGTATCGCATACGCGTAGTTCGATCGTGCCAAACTCAGGCTTTGGACGAATGTCCCAGTAAAAATCTTTCATGCTTTTAACGATTCCGGTGCGTTCCATTTTACTATAATAGTCGTTCACAAAGCTGTCCCAGCTTAAGATAAAGGGAGCTCTTCCGGATAAGGGGAACGCAAAGACGGAATTAAGGCGGGCTGAATTAAATAGGGTATCACGCCTTTGGATGAACGGAGATGAGGCGGATAAGGCAATAAAATGGGGAATGTAGCGATTTAAGGAATGCAATAAAAGCAAACCATCATCTCCCGACTGGCATCCAATGTGGACATGCTGGCCGAATACAGTAAATTGTTTAGCGAGATAGCCGTAGAGCGCAGAAACCTCTCGGTAGCGCGGAGTCGAGGAAATTTTTTGTTCAGACCAGTTTTGAAAAGGGTGCGTTCCCCCGCCACAAATGCCGATGTTCAACTTATCGGCCGCCTGAACCAGTGTGTGTTTAATCTCTTGCAATTGTTCCAATAAACTGGAATAGCTGGTTTGTACGTCGGTCGCAATTTCAATCATGCTTTCCGTGATTTCTGGTTTCACGGCACCAGGAAACGGTTTTCTCCCCAATAAATATAATAGATCGGGGCTGGATGCTGTCAGGTTATTGTCTGAAAGATTGACAAGCTGAAGCTCGAGTTCTACACCAATACTTAAAATCTGGGAGGATTTAAACGGCTCTAAGGGCATTATCCTTCCCGGGTTTTTGGAGTTTCATCTGCCCAAACTAATGCACGCTGAGTAATAATTGGACCTAAAACTTCCATGAATAGAGTCATGGCTGTTAAGGCTGCTAACGCATCGACAAAGGTGATGGTAAGATATCTTTCTTGTTCCAGAACCAGGATGACAAATACCGAAATAGGTGCAAGTCCTAAACCGGACAACATTCCTTTGAACCACGTCACACCGCTTAAGCGGGCAAATAAGGCGACGCCAAAAGTTTGGAAGGCGAGGCGCGCGCCAATCAAAATCAACCCCAGCTGCAAGCCAGCTACCACTTTTTCCCATTCAAGAATAGAGACGACAAAAACAAACAATAGAACCGTCAACAATTCTCCTAAGACGCCAAAATTGCGCTGCGTTTCACTGAATGAAATGCGGCGATGACGAACGATGATTCCAAAGGTTAAGGTAGCTAAAACTGGTGATAACTTCGCACTGTGGGTGATGGCCACTAACAAGATGATTGCGAGAGCAAAGGCTACGGTCGTATTGATTTCAAAATTGTTCAGCGCGCGAAGGATGGCCGGAATAATGATACCAAACAGTCCTCCAATAGCTGCAGAAACGATCAAGATAAACAGGCTGATGGAAGTCGCTTCCCATAAGTTGCCGGAGCTTTTGAATAAAAAATATCCAAGGATAATCTTAAATAAAAATACAGCCAAGACGCAATTAATGGCTGAAAGATGCAAGATGCGCTCAGTGACTTGTCCGGAGCTTCGTTGTTCATTTACAACCAGCAGCACCCCTGCGGGAGAGGTGGACATGGCAAGCGCTCCCAATAATAAAGCGGTAATCTTAGAGATTCCATGCCCGTGCGCAATGAAATAAATAAGCAGGAACGTTCCGATCGATTCAAACAAACCGGACACGCCGATCCAGGGGTTGTTGCGCAGCCAGCGCAGGTTAATCCGATATCCGAGTTCAAAAAGGATCAGCCCAAAGGCGATGTTTGCCAGTAATAATTTGTCTTCGCAACTCGAATTGGGAATTAAATTGCTTTGGGTATTGGCTAATAAAAAACCAACTAAGCCATAAACGCTTATGCGTGGTATTCCGGTATATTTTACGCAAAGCTCACCGGCTAGCCAGGCTAGGGCAATGGCGATGGACCAGGCGACATAGGGTGAGTTCAGGAGGTCAGACATATCTACTTCCTAATAAAAATGTCATATGAACTCAAGTGTTTAATCCGTAATCGGTCCTATTCACCGATAAAAAAAGAGCAAAGAACGAGGGCTCGCTCAAATACACTCCGATTGGTTATAGTGGGAAATATGAAATCCTATACAAAACGTGACTTTCCGGTTGATAACATCCGTAGATTCATCGAACCCGGACCGATTGTGCTTGTGAGCTCCGCCTACAAAGGGGAGCACAACATCATGACAATGGGTTGGCACATGGTGATGGAGTTTTCTCCCTCGCTCATCGGCTGCTACATCTGGGACCAAAACCATAGCTTCGACATGATCCGTAAAAGCAAAGAGTGTGTGATCAACATTCCAACGGTCGACATCGCTACCACAGTTGTCAAAATCGGCAATTGCTCGGGGCGTGATGTGGACAAATTTGCCGAATTTAAACTGACCCCGCAAAAGGCGCAAAAAGTCAAAGCGCCGCTGATCAAAGAGTGTTATGCTAATCTTGAATGCAAATTGATCGACAGCAGTTTGATCAAAAAATATTCGTTATTTGTCTTTGAGGTCGTTAAAGCGCATGCGCCCGTCCATCCTAAATATCCTAAAACCATCCATTATCATGGTGAAGGGTACTTTATGGTGGCCGGACGTACATTGAACCTGCGCAAGTTCTTTAAGCCCGAAATGCTAATTTAAGAAATGAAGCAAAACAAAAGGAAATCCATATGGAATACAGATATTTAGGGCATTCAGGGTTAAAAGTTCCCGTATTGAGTTTCGGCACTGCAACCTTTGGGGGAGCTAATGAGTTTTTTCAACGGTGGGGCGATACCGATGTTAAGGAAGCCAGCCGCTTAGTCGATGTGTGTTTGGAAGCGGGTGTTAACTTTTTTGATACTGCAAATCTGTATTCTTATGGAGCATCCGAAGAAATTTTGGGCAAAGCCATTAAAGGGCGACGTGAAAAAGTATTAATCTCCACCAAGGCAACCTTTCCGATGGGGGAAGGGCCTAATGAAGCTGGTTCTTCCCGCTATCATCTCATTAGAGAGTGTGAAGCGAGTTTAAAGCGGTTAGGAACAGACTATGTGGATCTCTATTTTATGCATGGATATGACGGATATACCCCCGTTGAAGAGACCCTTAGCGCCCTTGATCACTTAGTCAAGACCGGTAAAGTGCGGTACATTGGTTGTTCTAATTTTTCTGGCTGGCAAGTCATGAACTCTTTGGCCACCTCTGAAAAATATGGACTAGCTCGCTATGTGGTTTATCAAGGCTATTATTCATTGATAGGACGTGAATATGAGTGGGAGCTTATGCCTTTAGGACTTGAAAAAGATATTGGACTGATGGTGTGGAGTCCTTTGGGATGGGGGCGTTTGACGGGTAAGTTACGGCGTGGTCAACATCCCAAGGAAGGACGTGTCGCCTCTTCAGAAGGGAAACAAGGCGGCCCTAAAGTGGATGATGAGTATTTATATCGAGTGATCGATGCCATCGATGAGGTCTCAAAAGAGACGGGTAAAACTGTTCCGGAAATCGCGCTAAATTGGTTGTTGCAGCGTCCCACGGTATGCAACATTGTGATCGGTGCTCGCAATGAAGAACAGCTGCGTCAAAACTTAAACTGTGTGGGATGGAATTTGACCAAAGAGCAAGTGGAGAAGCTTGATAACGCAAGCCGGGTAACGCCGATCTATCCGTATTGGCATCAGATGGGGTTTGAGCAGCTAGTGCCTCAACCCGTCAAATGGTAGCAAAACCAAACAGGATAAGCAGGATCCGCCTACGGCGGACAGGATAACTTTTTTATTCGGGTTATTTTCTCCAGCCACTCCCGCTGAATATGAATAGTCCTTAGAATACGTTTTAGATGGCTAAACGCAGAGACGCTGGGTCGGGGAGACGCGGAGAATTGAAGTAAATCCATGCAGTAATTCCCAAATAATTAGCTGCATACGCATGTTATTTTCCATTGTTTGAAAGATACTTGTCTTTAAGGAGCAGTATCCTGTCAACTGAAGCATTCACCTGCTCTTCAGGAATCTGCCCGGATCGGACAGCGTCAACAAGAGTTTTATGGATGCGCACGACATCGTTAGGAGTGAGCTCTGTCCCGTGTTGAAAATGGAGTAATTGCTTTCCTCCTAAAATCAACATGTCATGACCAGCTAGCACAGCCTTGATTGCTGCTTCGTCAACCGTTTTGACTTGTTTCAACAATCCCTCCATCACTAATGAGTCGGAAATAACCACTCCTTTAAATCCGATTTTTTTACGTAAGATATCTTGTATGATCAGCGAGGAAAATGTCGCGCAGTTGTTTGGATCTAATTCCGGCATCAAAATGTGGGCAGTCATGAGTGCCTCGGTCTCATCGGCGAGCAGAAAATAGGGACGCAGCTCGACCTGTTCAATCTCTTGGGGAGCTTTGCGTACGACGGGCAAACTCTCATGTGGATCGACAGCCGCTTCTCCATAGCCTGGAAAATGTTTCAATGTTGCGATCACGCCTGCAGCACGGTACCCTTTAATGGCTTGCAAACCAAATTGCGCTACCTGTTCAGGATCGGATCCAAACGATCGGTTGCCGATCACTTTATTGGCTGGATTGCTGTTGACATCGACAACCGGAGCCAAATTCATGTTAATGCCGACGTTGGCCATTTCGGTGCCCATCGTGAAAGCGACGGCATAGGCGACGGTCGGCGAGTTGGTAGCTCCAATCACTCCGTTGGAAGGAAATCGGACAAATCCATTTGTCAGTCGGGTGACCCGGTCCCCTTCCTGATCTGTCGTGATCAACAGGGGAATCGGATGGGGCTGTTTGGCGGCTAACGTTTGCAACCCTTGGCTTAGGATCTTGATTTGCTGCGGATCGGTCAGCCCATTCGACCAGATGTAATAGATGAACGCTCCCGCATGGGCTTCACGCACCAATTTTTCGGCATGTTCGTTGACGGTAGCGCCGTTAAAATGCACGATCAACATCTGTCCGATTTTTTCTTCGAGGGTCAGATCCTTGGCGGTAAAACTGCAACATACAACCAGAAAAAGCGGATAAAGAAAACGCATCGATTACATCCTTTCAACCGTTTTGAGTCCTAAAATCGTCAAACCTTGATGCATCGTGGCCGCAACCGCTTCGCAAAGCAAGACACGCGAATCTTGTTGGGGGCTTCCTTCGACGCGGCAATCGCGGAAAAACGCATTGAACTTATTGGCGAGCTCATAAAGATAGTCGGTCATGCGGTTAGGCAGCAGATCGCGTGCTAACGCATCGAGCACTTCGCCAAATTGAGCGAGGTGCAAACCTAAAGCAATCTCCGAAGGATGTTCGAGTTTGACTTTGCCTTTCTTTTTGACCTCTTCGATATCGGCTTGCACTTTCCGTTTAATGCCGGCAATCCGCACATACGCATAGAGAAGGAATACAGCGGTATTCCCATCAAAGCGCAACATCCGTTCGTAACTAAATGTGTAATCACTGGAACGGTGGCTGGACAGGTCAGAATATTTCACAGCATCGATCCCTAAAATTTCAGCCAGGTGCTGCTGTTCTGATTCACTCATTTCAGGGCTGCGTTCCTTGACGATCGCCAACGCATGCACGACCGCTTCGTTTAAGAGATCGATCAGCTTTTCGGTGTCTCCTGAACGGGAGCGGAATTTTTTTCCGTCCGTTCCTAACACAAGTCCGAAGGTCACATGGTCAATCCGTGTGTTGGCGGGGTCGTAGTAGCCGGCTTTTTTGCCGGCTTCAAAAATCATCTGGAAATGCGTGCTTTGCCCGACGTCAGTGACGTAGATGATGCGGTCTGCTTTCTCCGTTTCGATGCGATGGCGCAAAGCAGCCATATCGGTCGTGTCGTAGTTATAGCCGCCATCCGACTTTTGGATCATCAACGGCAGGATATTTCCTTCCCGATTACGGAAACCTTCTAAGAAGATACACTTCGCGCCGTCCGACACGGTGACCAACCCCTTATGTTCCAAATCGGCCACAATGCCTGGCAGCATGGGGTTATAGAATGATTCGCCTCGTTCATTTAATTTCACGTCTAATAGATCGTAGATCTCTTGATACGCTTTGCGGGAGATGTCGCAAATGATGCCCCACGCTTTCAACGCATCCGGCTGGCCGCCTTGCAAGGCAACCACTTCTTGCTGGGAACGTTTTTTAAATTCAGGATCAGCATCGAATTTTGCTTTTGCGGCTTTGTACCAAGTCATCAAATGAGTCAGATCGGTGGTAGACTTGCCTGACAATACGTCAGGGGCTGTCTCTTTCATATAGGCGATGAGCATACCGAATTGGGTGCCCCAATCCCCGACATGATTCAATCGCACCACATCGTGTCCGAGGAATTCAAATAGCCTGGCTAATGAGTCGCCGATAATCGTGGAACGTAGATGTCCGACATGCAGCTCCTTGGCCGTGTTGGGCGAGGAAAACTCGACAATGATTCGCTGCTTCTTTTGGGGGATTTCAATACTCAGATGGGGGTCTCTGATCACTGAATCGACAAATTGAGAGAGATAATCGGCGGAGAGGGTAATATTAATAAATCCCGGGCCGGCGATTTCCAATTTATCGATCAGGGGATCGGTTCCGATCGCTCTCACCAACGCTTCGGCCACTTGACGGGGATTTTGTTTTAGCGGTTTTGCCAATTTCATGGCGGAGTTAGCTTGGTAATGGCCATGGGTAGAGGGGCTAAGCTCTACTACTAAATCGGGCGAACCTTCCAACTGGGGAAAGGCCTTAAGGGTTGCGGCTTTAAATTTTTCGGCGAGAGTGGTAATAGGTGTTTTCATGGGGTCCTAAATCATAAGTGTGTTAAGGCTTCTTCAAGCGATTCGATGATCAGCATAAACTGCTCCGGTTCGGCGACGATGGATCCAAAACGGAGTTTTCGCATCTCCAAAATTCGCTTCAGTACGTCAAATTCGATGGGTTCGCCTTGCACGATTTTTTTCATGTCATGGTATAAGCTGTGTGCTGCAATAAAGGTTCCGGTGCGTCCAATGCCGCCCATGCAATGCACAAGGATAGGGTTGCCATCCGCGTGCTCGTCGGCACATTGTATCAACTGATACAGGCTGTCAGGGAGGATGATGCTGCCGTCAGGCCAATTGACCATATGCAGCTGCCTGACTGAACGGGTCTGGTGTCCATTTTTGGCTTGAATCGTGCGCCGTACAATGGATTCTTGACGCTGGTCGTCCCACTTCATCAACGTTTTTTCTTCCGCGAGATTAAGATCAAAGCGGCCGATCCGGGCTTTTGCGGGCGGCTCCGGCCAAAATTGTTCAAATTTTTTTGATGGACGCCCTTCATAATCTTCAATCAAATTGGTCAACGTCATCACTAGGGTCGATTGCTCAGCCCAGATCAGCTCCCAAAAATCCGCCAGAGTATGCTTTAGAGTTCCTTGGCAGGCGAGATACGTTTGCTCGCTTAAACGCATGGGGCTGGCATTGATATAAAGGCTCATGCTGGTGACGAGATTGTGATCGTACGGCAACCCGACAAAAATCCCATGATTTTTATGCCGGTTATCGGGATGCATGGCGGTGCGGCACTCGTCCGGCGTGTTGAAATCGTAATAGTTTCCGTAATAGGGCAGATCGTCAATTTGCTTCTCTGCGTGTTTCAACTGCTTGAATAAATGATTTTTGATCTCTTGTTTTTTCATGATGGTCTTGAGAATACGATCGATTAACGTTTAGTGAATAAGATGGGACGTGCGCGCTTGCCAATCCCGTTTTGTAGTTTATATTCCGCCATCTCATCTGCCACCACACTGGTGGGTTTATTTTCTTGGCGGCAGAGCTCGATGATCGCTCCACACGTGTCAAAGATGTGGTTAACTTTGTCGCGCGCGGTCTTCGGGTTGTACCCTTCTGGATCAAACTCGATGGCGGCGTTGATGATTCCGCCGGCATTGATGACATAATCAGGCATATATAAAATTTTGCGGCGGTGCAATTCGTCCCCGTGGCGTGGTTCGAGTAACTGATTGTTGGCAGCACCGGCAATCGCTTGGCATTTAAGGGTGGGGATCGTTTGGTCGTTGAGCACGCCTCCCAAAGCACAAGGAGCCATAATGTCGCATGGAGTCAAAAAGAATGCGTCGTTGGGAACCACTTGTGCGCCGTATAAATGGGCAATTTCTTCTGCTTTGTGGATATGAATATCGGATAGGATGAGATTAGCCCCTTCCCAAAATAAAATATTGGCCAGCTTGGATCCGACGTTGCCTAATCCCTGAATCGCGATGGTGCGTCTGCGGATCGATGGGCTGCCCCACAACGATTTAGCCACGGCTTGGATCCCTTTGAAGACGCCCCAGGCCGTAAATCGGCTAGGATCGCCGCTACTTTTTTCCGACGGCAGGGCAGCCACGTAGGGGGTGACCCGGCGAATGACCACCATATCTTCGGTGGTCGTGCCGACATCCTCGGCGGCAATATATTTGCCGTGCAACGTATCCAAGACTTCGCCAAACGCCATCAAAAGCTTTTCATTTTTTTGGGTGGCGGCATCGGCAATGATAACCGATTTGCCTCCACCCAGCCCATCTTCGCAAATCGCAGACTTGTAGGTCATCGCTTTCGATAGGCGTAAAACATCGGTAAGGGCGTCTTGTTCGGAGGTGTAGGGGTAAATCCGGGTTCCCCCCATGGCTGGCCCAAGGGTGGTGCTATGCACCGCGATAAAACAGAGTAATCCGGCGGCGGGATCTTCCCCGCGGATGACCGTCTCATAACCTGGGATGTCGAGCTGGGTGATCTCCACGTTGTGAACTCCTACGAAAAGCTTGAACATTAATCTTACCAGAGGCTATAGTTTAATAGAAAAATTAAATATCCGATTATAATTTAATTAACTCCGCACGAGGATTCATGTCAAAAGTGGTGATCAACGAAGAGCAAAAGAAGGCATTAGCGCAATTTCTAAGTGAAACGCCTGGCCCAGAATTGGTCAACACCTACCTGCGTTACCTCGAAAAGAAGTTTAATCTAGAACCCGTTGTCTTTGTTAAAGATAAGATTATTTTTCAAAGCGCGGACGAAGTGGTAAAAATCCTTGAAAAAGAGGGAAAGCTGTGGCACGAGACCGAGATTAAAATCGGTTTTGGCAATGCGGCTGTAAACGAACAAACGAAGAAAATCTATATCTGTCCATTCACCGGTAAGGTTTTTGGGGATAACACCCACCCTAATCCCCAAGATGCGATCTACGATTGGGTCTCTAAATGCCCTGAAAACACCGAACGGGTGGGGGGATTGAGAGTCAAACGGTTCTTCGTCTCGGAAGATCCTGAAGTGATTAAAAATTATGCCGATAAGACAAAGCCCACCAAAGAACCTGTCACTAAAATCGTCTTTTCGTCCGTTTTAAGCGGGAAGCTCTTTAACTCCAAAGAAGCTGTTGTGGAAGACTTTAAACGTAATTACCTCAAACCAGTCAGTTTGGTCGAAGTTCAAAATCAAAACCGTTTTCAAATTGAAGAGCACTTCCTTGATTTTATCCAAAAACAACTGGCCGAAGACAAGATCACCGCTTTCGTGGAAGCGTTAGCTGAACACGAGGAATTCCTCCCTTACGTCCAGCAGTGGGTCGACGCTGAATAACAAATTCAACCACAGAGACACAGAGGCACAGAGAAAAAATAACAAAGATGACCAGGATAACTAGGATCTAATACAAAAGATAGAAAATATACAAAGTACTTAAAGGTATATCTGCACACTTAAGTCTGTTGCCTTTATCTTGTATCTATCCTGGTTATCCTGGTCATCTTTGTTATCATTAATTTTTTATATATAATCCCCATGACTCTTTGCAGATGATTATCCCTGTTATGATGGAATACCTTTCACACTCGGTCGAAGAGACATTTGCTGTTGGACAAACTTTTGGACGCTCGTTGACCCCTAATGCGGTTGTGTGTTTTCTCGGAGATCTTGGAGCAGGCAAAACATCGATGATCAAAGGGGTGGCCGCTGGGGCAGGACAGATCCTGCCGGAGGCCGTAAACAGTCCCACATTTGTCTACCTCAATATTTATCAGGGGACGCAAACGATCTACCATTTCGACCTCTACCGGTTGAGCGATACCGATCAATTTTTAAGCATGGGATTTGACGACTATTTTTTTGCGGGCGGGATTTGCTGTATTGAATGGCCAGAGCGGATTGCTCCTATTCTGCCCTCCCATGCCATTTACGTGACGTTGACTCATCAAGGAGAAGACGCGCGCAACATTCAAATTAAAATAGGCAATGAATGAAGTTTCGTTTTAACAATCCGCAGTTTGTCAAAACAGCGGTGCTGCCGAAAGATTATCCGGTCATTCGCAATAAGTCAGGAGATCCGCTGATCGAGATTGCCTTTGTCGGCCGATCGAATGTCGGCAAATCGAGTTTGATCAATCATCTGTTTCAGCATCATGGCATCGCGCGCACCTCGTCGACGCCGGGGAAAACCCAGCATATTAATTTCTTTCAGGTTCCCGATTCATTGGCGATTGTGGACCTGCCTGGGTATGGGTACGCCAAGGTCCCGGATGCGGTGAGAAAAAGCTGGGGGCCGATGGTCCAAAGCTATTTGGAAGGGCGCACTACGTTAAAACTGGTGTTGTTTTTGTTTGATATCCGGCGTGAACCCAATGAAGAGGATGTCGAGCTTATGCAATGGTTCCTGCGGCAGGGAAAGCCGGTGATCCTGGTGTTGACCAAAGTGGATAAGGTCAGCCGCGGAGAAATGGAAAGCAATACGATAAAGATCATTAAACGGTTTGACGCGGGAGCCTTACCTTATGTACACTATTCGGCAACCAAAAATATGGGACGCACACAACTGATAAAAAAAATTAATGAAGAATTAACATGACACGACGATCGATTGAAGAAGAAAAGTTTGTTTGTATCGACTGCGAGTTTACCTCGCTGGAAAAAGAGACGTGCCGCATTATCGAAGTGGCGGTTGCGGTTTTTGATGCCCATCAAGTTTATGAGCAGTTCGAGTCGCTGATCAATCCTCAGTGCGAGATTCCGGCGGAGTCGATCGAGATCCATCATATTACCCAAGAGATGGTCCAGGACAAGCCCCTCATCGAAGAGGTCCTACCTACCCTTTTCAAGATCATCGGTAAAAAAATCATCATCGGCCACGGGATCGATAATGATATCGATCAGTTAGCGATCGCTGCTGAACGGGCAAAAATTCCTTGTTTGATCCGAAATAACCGTTTCATCGACACGCTGCGGATGGCCCGCCTCTATGGCCAGAGCCCGACCAACTCGCTCGAACAATTGCGCAAACATTTCAACATTGAAGCCGAGGGTGCTCACCGCGCGATGAGCGATGTCATCGTGAACATGGAAGTGTTCCGTATGTTAGCGAAGCACTACCGCTCGACCAAAGAGCTGTTTGATGCATTGTCAAAACCTATCCAAATGAAAATCATGCCACTAGGTAAACACAAAGGGCGTCCCATCAAAGAATTGCCGCAAGAATACCTTTTGTGGGCGGCGCGGATGGATTTTGACCAGGATTTACTTTACAGCTTGCGTCATGAAATCAATCGCCGTAAGAAAGGCAATCTATTTGCTCAGGAATCCAATCCGTTTAAAGACTTCGATATATAAGCGACGCCATTGTGAACATGGAATGATTTTCCCCTATATGCTATACAGGAAAAAAAACAAGGGACAGCTATGGCCAAAGATGAGGTCGGTTCGATCGAGAAAGGTTCATTCGCAGTGAAGGTTGCCTTGGCAGAAATGCTGAAAGGCGGAGTAATCATGGACGTGACGACTCCCGAACAAGCCCGCATCGCTGAAGACTCGGGAGCTGTTGCGGTCATGGCCTTAGAAAAGATTCCAGCGGATATCCGCGCCGACGGCGGCATCGCCCGGATGGCCCATCCTGAAATCATCAAAAAAATCCAAGAAGCGGTTTCCATTCCAGTCATGGCTAAGTGCCGGATCGGACATTTTGCCGAAGCACAAATCTTAGAGGCGCTCTTCGTTGACTTCATTGATGAAAGCGAAGTACTGACTCCAGCCGATGAAGAAAACCATATCGATAAGAACATGTTCAAAATCCCGTTTGTCTGCGGATGCCGCGATTTAGGGGAGGCGCTGCGTCGCATTGGAGAAGGTGCTGCGATGATCCGCACCAAAGGGGAAGCGGGGACCGGAAACATCGTGGAAGCAGTGCGCCATATGCGTTCGGTGATGCGGGATATCCGCCGGTTAAGTACGTTAGACCCCTCGGAACTCATGTCTGAAGCGAAAAAATTAGCGGCACCCTTTCACTTAGTCGAACAGGTTGCGCGCACCGGCAAACTGCCCGTGCCTAACTTTGCGGCGGGAGGAATCGCGACGCCGGCTGATGCAGCCTTGATGATGCAGCTCGGAGCGGAGAGCGTTTTTGTGGGTTCAGGGATTTTTAAATCGGAGGATCCGTTTCAGCGTGCAAAAGCCATTGTGGCGGCTGTGACTTACAGCCGTGATCCCGAGATGCTCGCCAAAATCTCCATGGGTCTTTTGGACGAGATGAAGGGCATAGATGTCCATCACCTGAAAAAGGATGAGATCTTGGCACAACGAGGGTGGTAATCCCAATGAGTAAACTTGTCGTTGGTGTGCTGTCATTGCAAGGGGATTTTTCCAAACATACCGAACTATTGCAACATTTAGGGGTTGAAACCCTTGATGTTCGTTATCCTTCCGAACTGGATTTTTGTGAGGGATTGATTATTCCGGGCGGAGAGTCTACTGCGATCATTACGCAAATGGAGTATGGCAATTTGACGGAACGGGTGGCTGCGTTTGCTAAACAAAAACCTGTATTGGGGACGTGTGCAGGATTGATTTTGATGGCAAAGAAGATTGCCGGTAAGCCGCAGTTTTCTTTTCGGTTGATCGATGTGGAGGTGGAGCGGAACGCTTTTGGGCCACAGTTGGAATCGTTTGTTGGCGAGATTGAAATCGAGGTGCCCAATCAGCGTGTGAAGATCAGTCCGGAATTATTTATCCGAGCCCCAAGGATTATCAAACAGGGGCCGAAAGTTGCCGTGTTAGCACGATGGCAAGAAGAACCTGTCTGGGTTCAGCAGGGGATGCACATGGGCACGACCTTCCATCCCGAGTTGATGGGCGATTCAACCATTCATAAAAAATTTATTGAAACGATCAAAGACAAAAAAAGTTGACTCGCTGTATGACCTTTGCATGATTGTGAGGTTATGCTATGCTGTTGCCCGATGGAAAATTGTACATGCCTCTCAAGCTGCCTTTACAGCGCAGCGCAAAGTCAGTTAAACAATCCTCTATTAAAGTCTAGCACTCGTGCCATCCACTCTTCGCTTTATACAGCGCTCAATTTATCTTTGTATGTTCTTTCTGGGTTTTTCAGTATCGCTGCGCTGGCATCTGTATCTAAACGCATTCAGGCGCAAGAAAGTCTGATTTATCGAAACGAAAGACCCCTTGTAAGGCCGGCGGAACAAGAAAGAGAAGGTTTAATAGAATTAATTGAACCCAACAATCATCGGTTAGGTTCTGCGCAAAAAAAATATACTAAAGAATACGAGAACCGAATGTCTAACCACTCAATGAAATATTCACTGGTTCTTATTGCCGTGGCGATGTTAACGGTGGTTAATGGGATGTTTGTTATCATTTCGATGTGGATGCCCTCAGACGCACAGCAACGTTGCTGGAAACCGTTGAATGAAACCATCCATGCATGCATCTCTTCATTAAATTGCACTTACGATTCTTGCTTTTAAATATGGAAAACTGTAACGACACCACAATTTTTAATTTAGTACGTCAATCTGTAGCTTGCTCCTTCAATCAGGCGACTCACATTTTAAAAAATTCGGGAACAACACAGCTCACAATAGGTGTAACGGCACTTGCTACAGGAATTTTAACATTCCGTCATGATTATTGCGATACGATGCCCAAAGAGGATAGTGCGCAGTCGCGCCAGCGAAAAATCAACATGTTTGCTTTAGGAGCAATTCTGGTTGGACTGGTGGCCTCCGTTAATGGAATTTTCCAACTCTACATTGCTTTTAAGGTGGAACCCGATCTGTCTGAAATGGATCGCTGCTCACCTTCATATAGATAGGAATTAACCACAGAGACACAGAGAGATGCAAAAAAACCACATAGATATCAGGATAGATATATTTTGTCGCATTTAATCATTTCATTTCTTGTTTGTTTTTTATCTCTGTGCCTCTGTGTCTCTGTGGTTAAATTATAGGTAATAGAGGTGCCGCTCGGGCACGGGCATGAGCATAAGACTACGGGGCTAACCGGATGATGTCCCAATGTCCTTCTTTCAATAGGTAACAAAACCGGTCGTGCAAGCGGTTGCGGTGTCCCTGCCAAAACTCAATCCGATCAGGAATGAGTCGATAACCGCCCCACTTAACAGGGAGGGGGATTTCTTGATCATGATAAAGCTTTTCCAGCCGCTTATATTCTGTTTCTAACACTTCACGCGACTCCAACACTTGGCTTTGATGGGAGGCTGCGGCAGCCAACTGGCTTTTGCGCGGACGCTGATGAAAATACACGTCCGATTGCTCGCGCGTCGTTTTTTCAATCCGCCCTTCGACCGTCACTTGCCGTTCAATCTCTTTCCACACAAAAGCGGCTGCTCCATAAGGGTTGGTTTCGATTTGCATCGCCTTGCGGCTTTCATAACTGGTATAAAAAATAAATCCTGTCTCATCAAAATGCTTTAATAAAACGGTGCGGCATGAAGGACGCTTGTTTTCATCTGCCGTGGCCAGTACCATGGCGTTGGGCTCTATCACTTCTGCATCGAGCGCATGCGTTAGCCATAGCCCGAATTGTTTAAGCGGATCTGAATGCAACTCATTGCGGTTTAACTTTTTCTCGGAATACTCACGTCTTAAACTACTGATATCCATTCCATTACTCTTAACGTTCTTGACACATCCATACTAAATGCTTAAGATACCGTCAAATTTTAAATTTTTATAGGTTCTTATGTTTGACAAGCTATCTATCCGCGATCTCACTTTCAATGGTAAAAAAGTCCTCATGCGGGTCGACTTCAATGTTCCGCTCGACCAAGAGGGGAAGATCACCGACGATAGCCGAATACAAGCTTCTTTGCCATCGATAAAACATGTGTTGGATCATGGCGGAGCGGTAATTTTGATGAGCCATTTTGGCCGGCCGAAAGGGAAGGCAAGCCCGGAATTTTCCCTTAGCCCCTGCGCCACCCGGTTGTCGGAACTGCTCAATAAACGCGTCACCATGGCGCCAGATAGTACTGGAGATAAAGTCGCTAGTCTGACTAAAGACTTACAGCCCGGAGATGTGGTGCTGCTTGAAAACCTTCGTTTTAATCCCGGCGAAGAGAAACCGGAAGAATACCCCGAATTCGCCAAAGAATTGGCTTCCCTGGCAGACTTATATGTCGATGATGCATTTGGATCGGCCCATCGTGCTCATGCCTCTGTTACCGCTGTACCCAAACTATTTCCTAACAAAGCGGCAGCTGGATTTTTATTGGAGAAAGAACTCGAGTATCTAGGGAGAACCTTAGCACACCCCAAAAGGCCTTTCTATGCGGTGTTGGGCGGAGCCAAAATTGGCACGAAAATCGGCGTCATCAAAGCGCTCCTTAAAAAAGTAGATGGGCTGTTTTTAGGCGGGGGGATGGCCCCGACGTTCTTAAAAGCGAAGGGACTCTCTATCGGCAATAGTTTGTTCGATCCTGATTTTTTAAAGGAGGCGGAACAAATCCTGAAAGATTGTGAATCCCAGAAATTTCCCCTTTGGCTTCCACAAGATGTTGTGGCAGTCAAAAAAGTGGAAGCTGGTGCAGAAAGCAGAGTTGTGGATTTGACTGCGGAAGGAATCCCTGACGGTTGGGAAAGTGTGGACATCGGCCCTAAAACCATCTCTACCTATACTCGTCAATTGCAAAATGCCCGGACCATTTTTTGGAATGGTCCGCTGGGGGTATTTGAGATTCCGGAGTTCGCTAAAGGGACTTATGCCATTGCGGACGCGATTAGCAAGATAGAGGGAGTGAAAATCGTCGGAGGGGGCGAATCGATTGCAGCAGTCAATGCCCGGGGGCTCGCCGACAAAATGAGCCATATCTCCACCGGTGGAGGGGCTTCCTTAGAGTTTATTGAGTTTGGCACCTTACCTGGGATAGAGGCGCTTTCTGATAAGACAGCTGAAGGTTAAATGTCCCCCCTTTCGTCCTGATTGTCCCGTCTTTTTTTAAAGATTTTTGTTGCTTTTAAAGCGCCCTTTTCCTATAATGTTAGTAGAATTTCGTGAGTGCTTTTGACTGGGCTTTTGTAACATAACGGTGATTGACTTCGCTTCTCGATTAGAAATTGCGTTAAAATCATTAGCAATGTTATAAATGTTCGAGTTTACGAACGTAAACCGGTAAAAAGCAGAATATCCTCTATGTCTAATCGGTTGAAGAACCACCCTCAGGCAGTCAAAGAGATCTCCCTTCACAATTCATCCTTCTATTTCCATCCCTGCGCCTTGCCGTTCTATAAAATTAATTGTATTAAAGCAATTTACAATAAGGACAGCACATGTCGTCTTCAGGAACCCAAGAATTTGGCCGGGTAAGGGCCGTTTTCTGGCCAGTTCATCGTCACGAGCTGGCTATGCTTGTTCCGATGCTTCTCATGTTTTTCTTTGTGACATTTAATTATAACATTCTGCGCGTCATGAAAGACTCGCTGATCGTTCCTGCAGCTGGCGCTGCAGCCATCCCCTTCATTAAAGTTTGGGTGATGTTCCCGGGATCCTTATTGCTGACGTTTATCTTCACCCGTTTGTCGAACCGCTTTTCACGCGACACGGTGTTTTATTCGATGCTGTCGATTTTTCTCGGTTACTTCCTTCTATTTATCTTTTTGATTTATCCAGCTCGCGACTATCTGCATCCGCACGCTGCCGCCGATATCCTGCAAGCGAACCTGTCAGAAGGGTTTAGGGGATTCATCGCCATGTTCCGGTATTGGACCTTTACCAGCTTTTATGTGATGTCCGAACTGTGGAGTAATATCATCCTCTCCATGCTCTTCTGGGGCTTTGCAAACCAAATCACCCAAGTCTCCCAAGCTAAACGTTTTTATGGATTGTTCGGGGTCGGAGTGAATATTTCCGGAGTGGCCGCCGGCTTTTTCGGCATGGCCGTCAGCAGCTATTTTGGAGGGGATCACTGGCAAGGGCAGATGACCGCCCAAATCTTGACCATCACATTGGCTGGCCTAGGGACGATGGCCCTTTACCATTGGATCACCACCCGCGTACTGGCCGATCAAGAAGTCTCCGCCGTTAAAGAAGAAAATCAGGAAGTGCGCGGCAAAATGTCGATGCGGGAAAATATCGCCGCCCTCTTCAAATCCCGATACCTCCTTTATATCGCCGCCATTGTGATCAGTTATAACCTAGTCATCAACCTTGTGGAAGTGCTCTGGAAAGACGCACTGGTCGGCCTCTACCCCGACAACAGCGATTATAACTACTACATGAACAAATTGATGGCTTCCATCGGGATTATGGCCACCGTGATCTCTTACCTTGTCTCAGGCAATGCCATCCGCCTCTTCGGATGGACAGTCACCGCCATGTCAACCCCTCTCATCTTATTCGTCACCAGCCTCGGTTTCTTTTTCTTCTTATTCGTCCAGAATAGCCAGTTTGGATACGAAGCGCTCTTTGGCGCGATCTCTCCGCTGGCGTTGGTCGTTTTCTTCGGGTCTGCACAAAACTTCCTCAGCCGGGTCGCGAAATATACCGTTTTTGACGCCACCAAAGAGATGGCTTTTGTCCCGCTAAGCCAAGAGAGCAAAATCAAAGGCAAGGCCGCGATCGACGGGATCTGCAACCGCCTTGGAAAAGCCGGCGGTTCAGTCATCCACTTCAGCTTACTCATCACCATGGGATCGTTTATCGCTAGCGCTCCTTACGTCTGCGCCCTCTTGATGGGAGCGATCGCCATCTGGATGTATGCGGTGAAGAAGGTCGGGAATCAATTCAGTATCATGAGCGGGGATGCCAAACAGCCGCTTGAAGGGGAACGTCCTGCCCTGGTGAATGGAATGCTAAAAGAGCAGCAACAAGCGGTGTAAGGAACTAAATGTTAGATCCTTATGGCCACTCCGCAGATCATATATTTTTTCTTTTTTGTTTCATCCAAACAGGACGCTTGGGTAATATAAATTAGGCCGTTTGTTTTTAAAATTTTTTATTGATTTTTTAACACTATCTGTGTTATAATCAATTCCCTAAGGGAGCTTAAATGTCTTCAGAAGTAGTGCAAAGTTGGTGGTCAAAGAAGATGGCGGTAGTCCGCTCGGTCTTCTGGCCGGTCGAAGCGCACGAACGCGGCAAACTGATCCCTATGCTGCTCATGCTGTTTTTCATCAACTTCAACTATAGCATTCTCCGCAACATGAAAGATGTTGTGATTATGACCTCCCAAAACACCGGCGCGGCGGTCATCCCATTCATTAAGGTCTGGGCGCTTCTGCCGATGGCCATTCTCCTGACCCTCATTTTTACCAAGCTGACCAATCGTTATAGTCAGGAACGTGTCTTTTATATCATGATCTCCGGCTTTTTAATTTTCTTTGCCGTTTTTGCCTTTGTATTCTACCCCTACCAAGAGACTCTTCATCTAGGCAAGTCGGCAGATGCGTTGGAAGCTTACCTCCCGAGCGGTTTGCAGGGATTTGTAGCGATGTGCCGCAATTGGTCGTTTACCCTCTTTTATGTGATGTCGGAGCTCTGGGGGAGCATGGTGATGAGCGTCCTTTTCTGGGGGATTGCTAATGAAATTACCCGTGTTTCCGAGGCGAGCCGCTTCTATAGCATGTTCGGCGTCGGAGCTAACATCGCCGCCATTATTTCAGGGCAAGTGGGCGCTTATTTCTCTCATGTGCAATACAATC
>JAGVLX010000118.1 GCA_020054065.1 Parachlamydiales bacterium
ATAAGCAATAATAAAATTAATTATGGGGCTACAATAGGTGTTTTTTGCTTAGGAATCGCATCTAATACCGATTCATCGATATTTAAATGGGCTTTCACGAGCTCATGCGGCGTATATTTCAGCCAGGTAGCCAGCGAAATATCGGCAAAATAACTGCTGCGGAAAATCTCTAAGAAGCGCAGCGTCGTATTTCCAATATTTTCTATATAGTGGCTCATGGGGAACGGGACCGATCCGACATCTCCCGCTTGATAATTAAAAGTGCGTGCCTTTCCTTCCGAAGCAAACACGGTCATGCGAGCTTCGCCGGAGATATAAAATTGCCATTCATCTGCGTTGGTGTGCCAGTGCAGTTCGCGCATGGCACCCGGTTCGATTTCGACTAACGCCGCCGCGATCGTTGTGGAGATGGGAAAAAGCGATGAATCAATAATCTTCACCGTGCCGCCTTTCATGGTTAATGGTTTTTGGGCGGATAAACGATAGCTATAACTGAGAGGGGCAGGTCCGGTTCCAGCTACTCTATCCTGAGCTAACGGTGGAGGAACATGTCCGGGAAAAATATAGAGCTCGTGTTTAGGGATGTTTGCAAAGGCGCTTTCAGGTTGTCTAAAATTTTTCGCGATCACTTCGCGCGGCGTATGGGCAAGCCAGTCAGTCAATAAAAACGTATTGTCTTCTGAAAAATTGCCGTCGTCAAACACCAATAAAAATTCGCATCCATCTTTCAGGGCTTGGATGGAGTGGGGAATCCCGGCCGGAAAATACCACAGGTCGCCTTCAAAGATATCATCTTGAAAGGTGCGTCCTTCTTGGTCGACAATGGTGATGCGGGCGCTCCCTTTGAGCATGAACGACCACTCGGCCTCTTTATGCCAATGCATTTCGCGGATGGCACCTGGATTTAGCCGCATGTTGACACCGGCTAAGGTTGGCGAACTAGGAAGCTCGCGGACAGTCGTCTGACGGGCCCATCCGCCTTCTTCTAAGCGCATGTGGCTATCGGCAAAGGACCATTTAAGGTTGGGCAGAGTGCCGCTGTCGGTACGGGGAGGAACAAGCACATCGGGGTTTTCTGCTTCGCGGGATGGATTGGTGGGTCCTAAAATCGTGGCCCCATACTTACCTGAAATGGGTTCAAGTTGTTTTGATGGAGCTTTGACGTTGTCTTTCAGCATACAAACCTCTTAGCGGATGGTTGTTTGAAAGCTAGCAATTATTTCCGTCAAACGCAAGCACAGAGGTCAGGCTTAGGTTGTAAGAGTTTTAAAAGTACCAGGACCTACAGGACAGAAAATTGTCGTGTTTGTCCTGGATGTCCTGTGTGTCCTGAATTTTAACTACGACAAAAGATGCGGAAGAGGAGGGATTCGAACCCCCGGTACACGAAGTGTACTTCTGTTTTCAAGACAGACGCATTCGGCCACTCTGCCACTCTTCCAAAGAATGAATATCGATAAAGTTTATAGACAAGTTTGAGACTTAAGGTCAAGAAAATTAAGCCTCTTCGAAACACTCAAAATCTAATAAAAAGTTTAGATCATTTTTGATTAATTTAACAAGAGATTTAAATTATTTATATTACCTCTAATTATTGAATATTATAATTGAATGTTGTCATAATAAAAGTGTAAGGATAGTTATAAATAAACACGATAAATCGAGGTCTTTATGACCAGCCACGCCAAAACAGCCATTCCGGAACTTTCCTTCTCCCAAGCGATCGAAACCCTGTCTTATATTGCCGATATGGAGATGCAAGAAGAGGGGAGTATCCTATTCACAGTGCCTCCAGGAAAGAGTGTCGAGAGCAATAAAGCCCAAGAAGCCATTGACTGGATCCAGACTCATGACGTTGATTCAAACGTCCATCGGATACGGGATATCTTCCGGCTGATCCTATCCCACCTGAAGCATACCTACAAGAAAGAATCCCAGTATGTGACCAGCAAGAAGACGATTGAAGGGATTAAGTCGATCATGGTGCTGGTGGGAGAAGCTTCCAAAAAGCTCGATCAGTATCTTCAGATATTCCAAAAGTCTAAATCTGAAAGCATTACGCATTTAAAAGAGTTTAAGCTGCTCCAAGAGTTTTATCGCAAAAAAATCGATCATATTATTGATCAAACCATCTTAAGCCGTTGGATATTAGGACTTACTCGCGTCAGAATTCCGCATGAACAAGAAGTTGCCGATACGGATGTCCAGGAACTTGCCCCAGAACGGTCACGCCACATCTTTGTCGATGTCGATTCATTGCGGAAAGATACCGAATACGAGCTGTTGCTGATGCGGAAAGAGGATGGCAGCCGCTTTTTTAACCCGCGGCTTTTACGCAACATTAAGCTGGTATGCGATTTTGGAAGCAATATCTTGTCAGAAGAAGGGGTGGATCCGCTGGTCGATGTCGATGTGTGGCAAGATAAGATCTATCACCAGTGTGCCAAAACCATCTTGCGCAGCGTAGGCAACCATTTGGATCGATTTATCAAAGAAGCGCAGTCTGAACAAGACATAGAGCTCGTGGCTGACTTGCGCAAAGCGTTTATGGCGCTGATGTTGGCTGCCAATGGGCGCAACTTAGCGGAACATGATCCGGTGAAAAACTGTTATGAATATTTTTGCGACTTTCAGTCTTATTTGCGCAATTGCCTCCAGGCCCGCGATTATCAAAAATTAATTGCCTA